>CAIWLA010000372.1 GCA_903913345.1 uncultured Magnetococcales bacterium
GCCATACCGTTTGACACTTTGGCTGAAGATTCCCGTTTTCGGGAGTTGGCCACCAAGGGGGATGTTGAACTCGTCAAGCGGGACATTGAACTCGTGAGGCGGGATGTTGAGCGTGTCAGGGGGGAAATTGAACTGGCAAAGGAGGGGTTGCGCAAGGAAATTGAGATTTCCAAGAATGAAACCATCAAGTGGATGGTTGGTCTTGCCTTGGCGCAACTGGCCATGATGGCGGGCATCCTCATGACCCTGGTGCGCGTGTTGCCCGGTGGGCATTGAATCCGTATGGGAGAGGTGCCCTCTAAAACGGCCACACAAACCAGTTGTTTTCCTTCTCGTCGCGGAGGTTCAGGCTCTCTTTGCAAGAGGCCAGTTGGCCATCATAGCGGGCGGCATTGCGCTCCACCTTTTCCGCCACCCGGAGCAACCAGGATTTTTTGCGATAGCTCTGGGCCGCATAACCCCCGTGTCCTTCATGATAAGCCAGATAGAGGTTGCGGGCATCCCAGAAGGGAATATGGAGCTTTTTGTGGCTGACATGGTTGTACCAACCGATAAAATCCACGGCATCCCGGAAATCCTCCCGGTCGGCGTGACGATTGCCCGTCTGTTGCTGGTAGTGCGCCCAGGTGCCATCCAGGGCCTGGGCATAACCCAGGGCGGAGGAGAGGCGTTGACCCGGCAGGAAGCCCAGAAAACCTTTACTCATCGGTCGGGCATCCGATCGGAATTTGGACTCCTGATGGATCATGGCCAACTGCACCGGGACCGGTGTGCCCCATTTGTGATAGGCCTTGTCCATCACCTGATACCAACTGCCGCGCCCCTGAAAAATGCTGCAGGCATCGTTGATGTTGATTCGGGCGATCGGTGGTCCCTCCGTCTTGGTGGAGAGCGCGGCGCATCCCCCCAGCACCGTCAACAACCCGATCCACAGGAGGAGACGGGTGGTCTGTCTGCCGGTATGGGAGAAAAAGGAAAATCGCGCCATGGTCTTACGGTGCCAACAATAGTTGCCGGACGCGCTGCGCATCCGCCGGGGTATCCACACCGATGGTCATTCCATCGGCCACGACGACACGAATGGAATGGCCATGTTCCAGGGCACGCAATTGTTCCAACCGTTCCCGCTGTTCCAACCCGGTGGGTGGAAGACGGGCAAAGGTTTGCAAAAAATCGGCACGATAGGCATACAGCCCCACATGACGCCAGAGGGGGGCGGCCAGCCCCCCCTGATCCCGGTCAAACGGAATGGGCAGACGGGAAAAATAGAGGGCGAACCCCCGGCGATCACAGACCACCTTGACCACATTGGGATCGCGGGCCTCCTCCAGATCGTGAAGGGGATGGGCCACGGTGGCCATGTCGATGGTGGCATCCGCCCGCAAAGGGGCGGTCACCCGATTGATCAACTCGGGATCCAGCAGCGGTTCATCCCCCTGGACATTGACCACAATGGTGGCCGCCAATCCCCGTGCGGCCTCGGCCACCCGATCCGTCCCGGAGAGATGGGCGGACGAGGTCATCACCACGCGACCGCCAAAGGCCTGCACGGCATCGAAGATGCGCTCATCGTCGGTGGCCACCCAGACGGCGGCCACATCGGCCTGCATCGCCCGTTCATAGACGTGCTGAATCATCGGTTTTCCCCCCAGATCCAGCAGAGGCTTGCCGGGCAGACGGCTGGAGGCAAACCGCGCCGGAATAATCACAACAATTGAATCGTTCATGGTTCACCCTCTCCGCTATGGATTCTCTTTCTCCTGCCTGCTCTCTCCCCGTCCGTCATCGAAGGCCACCAGTTCTGCCACCACCGAACCAATGGCGATCTGGGCCTCCACCTGCACCGGAATGCGGCGATGGTCATCGGTCAGCCAGAGGACAATCGGCCCCCGTTGGCGGAGTGATTCGGAGTTTTCCACGGTCATGCGCAGTGGAAACACCTGGAAATTGCCCAAGGCCGTATGCAGCAGGCGGCTGCCCCCGATGGCAAAGGTCAGACAAAACACCTTCTCCCCATCCACAACCTGCCGTTCCAGGGTATGATTGGGCAGCAATTCCGGCCAGCCACGCACGGCATAAAAGAGACTCAAGGGGTCGATGACATCATCCGTGCCCAGGGGGATGGCGGTTTTCCCCTGGGGTTCCTCCGGGTGCTGATAGAGACGCAACACCTGTCGCATCTCCCGGTCAAACTGGTAGGAGAACTGCCATTTCTGGTCTCCCCGGTGTTGATCCTTGACATACCGATGGGTGGTAAAGTTTGACTCCTGGCGATGCCCCTCCACCGTGATCCGATCATCGATGACACGAAACAGGCGCGCCGCACCCAGGGTGGAAAAGGTCGTTTCCACGGTATAGTCATGGCCTGGGCCACTCTTCATTTGTGTGGTGGCGCGGCCTGAGGGCACACCCATCCAGTCAAGCCGGTATTGAAGCCGTTCGCCCGTCCCCGCGCCCCAGACCCAGTCACTTTCCGCCGCTCCGACCAGGGAGGCCACCAGGAAAGATCCCACCAGAGGCACCGCCAGGAGGATTCTGTTCATTGCACGGTCAACCGGACAAATCGTCGCTTGCCCACCCGCAACACATAGTCACTGCCCGCCTGGAGCAGGGTGCGACTGTCGGCCATTTTGACGCCGTTGACCGAGACGGCCTGTTGTTGGATCATCCGAAAGGCCTCGCTGTTGGAGGCGACCAGTCCGGCCTGGGTCAAGGCGGTCGCCAGCCCCACACTCCCCTCTGTGGTGGTCAGGGTCAGGGTTTCCATCTCCTCCGGTTGTTCCTTGTGACCAAAGACCGCCGTGAACCGCTCCCGCGCCTGCACGGCCGCTTCCGGGCCGTGAAAACGGCGGGTCAACTCCTCGGCCAGTTGTTTTTTGGCCGCCACCGGATGGAAGGTGCCCGCCGCCACCTGGCTGCGCAATCCCTCCACTTCGGCCATATCCAGGGCCGACAGCAGTTCATAATAACGCCACATCAGGGGATCGGAGAGGGACATCAGCTTGCCGAACATCTCGTCCGGGGGATCCTGGATGGCGATAAAATTTCCCAGGGATTTGGACATTTTGTTGACCCCGTCCAGCCCTTCCAGGATGGGCATGGTCAGGACACACTGGGGAGACTGGCCATAATCCCGTTGCAGTTCCCGTCCGACCAGCAGGTTGAAGGTCTGATCGGTCCCCCCCAGCTCCACATCGGCCTGCAACACCACCGAGTCATAGCCTTGCACCAGGGGATAGAGAAATTCATGGATGGCGATGGGTTGTCCCTGCCGATAGCGGTTGGCAAAATCCTCCCGCTCCAACATGCGGGCCACGGTATGTCTGGCGGCCAGTTGGATCATCGCGGTGGCCGACAGGGGTTCCATCCAGGTGCTGTTGAAGACCACCCTGGTCCGGGTCCGATCCAGGATATGGAAGACCTGCGCCTGATAGGTCTGGGCGTTGGCCGCCACCTGTTCCGAGGTCAGGGGTTTGCGGGTGACATTTTTGCCCGTTGGATCGCCGATCCGGCCCGTAAAATCGCCGATCAGAAAGATCACCTCGTGACCCAGCTCCTGGAACTGGCGCATCTTTTGCAGCAACACCGTATGACCGAGATGGAGATCGGCGGCGGTGGGATCAAAGCCGGCCTTGATGCGCAGGGGGATGCCGGTGTCGAGGGAACGGGCCAGTTTTTCCTCCAACTCGGCCTCCGAGATGCACTGGGCAACGCCCCGGCGGATGATTCGCATCTGTTCCGCCACCATTTGGCTCTTTTGGGTTGACATGTCTGTGTTTGGTCCACGATGGAGAGTAAGTTAACCGAATGAATTCCTTATCAAATAACCAATTCAATGCCGTTGGTCTCATGTCTGGTACCTCGGCGGATGCCATCGATGCCGTTTTGTTGCGCACCGACGGTATTGCCCCGCCCCAGGTGTTGGCCCATGCCGTCACCCCCTATCCGCCTGAGGTGCGGCGGCAGGTGTTGTCGCTGTATGAGCCGAGTGTGGGTGAACTGGACCGTCTGGGTCAACTGGATCAGACCCTGGGGCAGATGTTTGCCCAGGCGGCCCTGGCGGTCATTGAGCGCGGCTCTCTGACGCCGGACCAGGTTCAGGTGATTGGCAGCCATGGCCAGACGGTACGCCATCGCCCCCCCCATTTCACCCTCCAGATTGGCAATCCGTTCGTCATTGCCGCCAGGACGGGGATTACCACTGTAGCAAATTTTCGTCCCGCCGACATGGCTCGACAGGGGGAGGGTGCCCCTTTGACGCCATTATTTCATCAGGCACTCTTTGCCCAGGCGGGACAGCGGGTGGCGGTGGTCAATCTGGGGGGGATTGCCAACCTGACCGCCCTGCCGGGCAACCCCGATCAGCCGTTATTGGCGGGGGACACCGGCCCGGCCAACACCCTTCTGGATCTCCTGGCCGAGATGACCAGCCAGGGGAGGCAGACCCATGACATCGATGGCGAACAGGCCGCCCAGGGCAGGGTGGATGAATCGGCCCTGGCGTGGTTGTTGGCCCAGCCGTTTTTCCAACGGCCTTTTCCCAAATCCACGGGTCGGGAGCTGTTCGGCATGCCCTTTCTTCAACAATTTTTGAAATCATTTCCGAATCTTGGCAAGGCAGATCGTTTTGCGACCCTCACGGCGTTGACGGTCCGCACGGTGGCGGACGCCTGTCGTCTGACCCTGGCCCCGGCTCCGCATCGTCTCATCCTGTGCGGTGGAGGGGTAAAAAACAAGGAAATCCGGCGTCAACTGCAAAAAGAGTTGCCGGAGAGTGTCATCATGGAGAGTGCCGCCCTGGGGGTGGATGCCGATACCCTGGAGGCGCAGGCCTTTGCCTGGTTTGCGGTACGCACCGTGCGCCATCTCCCCTCTTCCCTGCCCGGAGCCACAGGTGCCCGTGAGTCAGCCGTACTGGGGGCCATTCATCCGGCATCGTAACATGAGTCTCCCCGCCGTGTTTGTCGTATGATTGCGGGGTCCAGGGGGGGCACCCCCCGGGCGGGGTGCAGGGGCGGAGCCCTTGCATATCAATCGCGATTTATCAAAAGCCAATTTTCGCAGGAAATGGGCGCAATGCGTCCAAATCTGATCTGAAAGGGGAAGAAAAATTAACGTAAAATCAATAAATTGATATTACGTTAGCGCATGGGGGGCATTCCCCCCATCATTTATTTGGACAATGATGGGGGGAATGCGGAACCAACCGGATCAAAAAGATTCAAACTCCTCATCCGAATGGGCCTTCTTTGCATCAGCCCCGCCGGATCGACGGGCAGGCGCAGGCAATGCCTTGGCGGTCCTTTTTTGCACAGAGGCCACCGGCGGTTTGGCCGTGGGCCGCATGACCGTGTGCCCTGACTGGCCAAGGTTGAAAAAGGCGATGGATTGCGCCATCATGTCGGCCTGGGCACTCAACTCTTCCGCCGTTGCGGCCATCTCCTCGGAGGCCCCCGCATTCCGTTGAATCACCTGATCCAGTTGCTGGATCGCCTGATTGATCTGTCCCGCCCCCTGGTTTTGTTCCTGACTGGAGGCATTGATCTCCTGAATCAGCTCCGCCGTCTTCTGAATATCGGGCACCAGTTTGCTCATGATGACGCCAGCCTTTTCGGCCACATCGACGCTGGACGCCGACAGTTGACTGATCTCTCCCGCCGCCAACTGACTGCGTTCGGCCAATTTTCTCACTTCGGCTGCCACCACGGCAAACCCTTTGCCATGTTCGCCCGCCCGCGCCGCCTCGATGGCGGCATTCAGGGCCAACAGATTGGTCTGCCGGGCAATCTCCTCGATAATGCCAATCCTGGAGGCAATCTCCTTCATGGCCTGCACCGCCTTGCCCACCGCCAGACCATCCTCTTCCGCATCCTTGGCGGCCTTTTGCGCAATATTTTGGGTGATATTGGCGTTGTCCGTGTTTTGTTGAATGTTCGACTTCATCTCTTCCATGGACGAAGAGGTCTCCTCAATGGAGGCCGCCTGCTCGGTCGCACCCTGGGAGAGATTCTGGGCGGCATCTGAAATTTCGTTACTGCCCACAGAGACCTGTTCGGCTGCGGTGGATACCTCGCCGATCACCTCCCGCAATTTTTCCACCATCTCCTTCAGCGCATTCGCCAGTCGGCCCACCTCATCCTGTTGATCCAGTTGGATGGTGGCCGTCAAATCCCCGCCGGTAATGCGTTGGGCAAAGGCCAAAGAGGCCAAAACCGGCCGCGTGATGGAACGGGGAATGAAAACCGCCATCAAAAGGGCGATCAGAATGGCGACCAGGGAAATGGCGATCACCCACGTGCGGGTTTGCACCGATTGCTGAACCATCGACTCCTCGGACAGAATCCCCTCTCTCGCCACCTTTTCCATGGCGTGAAAATGGTCCTTCAGGATGGTCAGTTGGGCCTGGGTCTCCGCAGAGAAGATATGTTCCGCCTCCTTTTTGCCCTGGAGTGCCAGACGGGCGGTCTCCTGCATCTTTTTCAAAGAGGCCCGCACCGCAGACAACTCGACCTGAATCTCTTGTTGATAGACCTGTTTGGCCTTTTCCATATCGCCCTGCCGCAAGGCGTCCCGCACCTTTTCCCCGGAGGCATGGAGTCGCCGATGGGCGGGTTCCATCTCTTTCATGAGTTGGGCCTGTTGGGGATCAGAGGCCACCATCTTTTGACCCCCTTCACCATAGATAAACTTGCCCATGCCGCATTGCGTGGGATCCAACTCAACCTTCAGATCCTTGTCGCCCGCCAGGATGGCCGAGAGCACCTTCTCCGACCAGGCCAAATGGTCGGTCTCCTTTTGTGCCAAAAATTCCGGCAGGTTGACATCCGCCCGTTTGAGCACTTTCTGGATCTTGCCCGCCGATTCGTGCAATAAACGGTGGGGGGCTTCCATCGCATCCAGGATGGGTTTCATGGCAGGCAGCATGGCCTCCGCCTGGCGGCGACCATCGCCGTGGAACCACTTGCCAAAGGCGCATTGGGTGGGGTCCAGTTGGACGCCCATTTCCGTGGCCTTGTCATCGTTGATATAGCTGCTCACCCGATTGACCCAGTTGAGATGGTCCAGTTCACGTTGCAGGATCTCCCCACGCAACCGGTTGCCCTCCACCACCTCCAGTCCATTGGCCACCATCCGGTTGATCCCCTGCAGGGACCAACCACTGATGCCCATCATCAACACGAGCACACTGCCAATGCCGACTAAAATTTTCTTGCCAAGACTCAAGTTGCCCCAGTTCATGAACATCTCTCTCCCATTGTCTGTTGATACACCCTTTCCAATCGACCGCTTGAGTCTAGCAAAAATATCCTTCATCAGGAACCCATGTTGAAACAGAAAATTTTTTGATAAGCCATTCCTTGAACGCCCAAGAAATGCTTGGGGAAATGCGCCGAATCGTGTAGGATGACCGACAATGAGCTGGATTGTGTTCCATTTTGACAACGTGTCCGGGCAGGATTGATTCTGATGGTCAGATATATAAAATTTTTAATATTTTTCTTTCTGGTTCTCGCCATCGGTGCGGGCAGTCTCGCTTTTCTGTTTGACCCCAACATCCACAAGGGAGAGATTGCCCGGTTCGTCGAGGAACGGACTGGTCGCCCTTTGACGATTCGGGAAGATGTTTCCCTCTCGCTCTTTCCCTGGGTTGGTCTGCGCCTGGGGGCCATGGAACTGGGCAATGCCCCCGGATTTGGACCGGAACCCCTGGCCCGGATCGCCTCTGCCCATATCCAGGTCAAGTGGTGGCCGTTATGGCAACGCCGGGTGGAGGTGGATTCCGTCACCCTGCACGGTTTGCAGATCAATCTGGAGAAAAACGGGGCGGGCATCAACAACTGGGCCGGTCTGGGTCGATCCTCTGGGCAACCACCGGCCCAGGGGCCAACAACCGCCCCGGACCCGACGAGCCATGCCCCTGCGGACCAAACCCCATCCCCCGAACCGCGCCTGCTGGCCGCCATGATTGTTGAGGGTATCCAGGTTCTGGATACCCTCATTTCCTGGCGGGATGCAACCAAAAATGGCACAACCATCGTGACCATACCCAAACTGACGACCGGTGCGGTGCGGGAGAATGCGCCGGTGCCGGTCACGCTGCAACTGCACATGACCGAAGAGGGGGACACCCCTCTCACCGTCGATCTGGAGATGAAGGGGGCGTTGCTCGTCCAGTTGGCGGAGAAGATGGTGCGCATGAAACCGCTCCAGATTGCCCTCACCGCCCAGGGAAAAGGGCTGCCATCGGGCAAAGAGAGGCTGGATTCCACCCTGAATCTGGAGGTCGATTGGCCGAATGAGCGGGTGCGACTGGAAGAGTGGCAGATATCCACGTCATCCATCGGGCAACCGCCTGCGTCGGGTGCGGAATGGACCATGAACGGGCACATGGAGGGCCAGCACCTCTTGTCCGCCCCGCAGATCACCGGCACCTGGACGGTTCCTCCGTTTCCGTTGCGCGAGGTGTTGCAACGCGGGGGCCTGTCACTGCCCAAGACCCAGGATCCCAAGGCCTTGGGGGAGGCCGACGGGGTGATCTCCCTGGTCGCCGATTCAGAGGGACTGACCCTGACCAACGGTCAGGGCCATCTGGATGGGAGCCAATGGCAGGGTCAGTTGGCCGTTCAGGATTTCAGCCATCCGGCGATTCATTGGGATCTGACGTTGGACAGGCTGGATATCGACCGCTATCGACCGCCGACCGTTGGCACCCGGACCGCCGAGGGGGTGGAGGTGGTAGAACACCCGGCAGAAAAAATCAACCCCTCCATCGAGCCATCGCCCGCCTCAACCGGGAGACCACTCATGGCACCTCTGCATTCTCTGGAAATGAAAGGGCGGTTGCGGGTTGACCAACTCAAGGTGGCCAATCTGACCTTGCAAGGGGTGGATATGCCCGTGCAGGGCAAACAGGGGATGATACAACTGGCTCCGGTGCAGGCGCACCTGTATCAGGGTGCACTGGCGATGGATCTCCTGCTGGATACAACGGGAACCACCCCCTCCCTGACCGTGGATGGCCACCTGGAGGGGGTGCAGGCCGGTCCGCTGTGGCAGGATTTAAAGGGTCATGCCCCGGTGACCGGTGTGGCGACTGTGCATACCCACTTGACCACAACCGGAGAGACGGAGGAGGGGATCAAGAAAAATCTTCGTGGGACGGGCCGGTTTGCCCTGAAAGAGGGGGTCATCCAGGGAGTTGACCTGCAAAAGTTGTTGAATGATGCATCCCTTCTCCTGAAAGGTCAGCCCGCACCGGCCTCGGAGGGGAGAGAGGAAACCCCCTTTTCCAGCCTGGATGGTTCGGTCACCATCACCAATGGGGTGGTGGACAATCGGGATCTCAATCTGCTCTCTTCCCTTTGGCGCGTTCGCGGTGCCGGCACGGTCAACCTGCCAACGGAGCAGGTGGATTATCTGCTGAAGGCCTCCGTGGTGGAACCGCCACCAGAGCAGGGCGGACGAACCCTGACCGAACTGGCGGGGGTGACTGTCCCCGTTCGGGTGACAGGCCACATGGCACATCCCGCCTGGAAGCTGGAGGTGAAAACCCTGCTGGAACAGGGTGTGACGGCCAAGGCCAAGGAAAAATTATCGAACAAAATTCAGGACAAGGCGACAGAATTTTTAAAAAAACAGGGGCTGAACACGGTTTTGCCACCGGATGTCGGCAAGCGGTTGCTGGATGCACTGCCCTTTCGATAAAAACCCATGCAGTGGCGTGATCGGTCCATGACGGCCACCGGTCCGCTGCCTTCGATCCACTTGTTTGCAAAAGGAACCTCGATCATGACGATTTTAAAACAGGCTTTATTGACCGCCGTGGCGTTATTGTTGGCCTCCTGGCCGCTCCGCCTGGAGGCGGCCACTTCTGGACAGTGGAGCTACTCTGGACAGACCCAATGGCACCCGCAGGACGGCAGGACGGGTATGGCTGTGACGGGCACCCAATGTTATTTTTGCCGTCCAGACGGGCCGACGGTGGTGGCGACTCCGGCTCACACCACCGCCTGGATCGCCTCGGCCCCGGCCAACGCCAAACCGCCGGTCAAGGTGGAAAAGGAAAAATGCTTGAACGCACCCAAGGGTGCCCCGGTCGATGCGCAGGGTTGCTGGGTCATCAAAAATCTGAACTTCCGTTTCAACAGTGCGAAGATTGAGTCCAAATATGGGGGCGCGCTCAAAGAGACGGCCCAGGTTTTGAAACAAAACCCCCACGTGGCAGTGGAAATTCAAGGCCATACCGATAGTACCGGTCCCGCAGCCTACAACCAGAAATTGTCCCAAAGACGGGCCAATGCGGTCCTGCACAATCTGGTCGAGCAGGGCATCGAGAAAAGGCAGCTCTCTGCGCGGGGTTATGGCGAGGAAAAACCGATCGCCAGCAACGATAACCGGGAAGGTCGTGCCGAGAATCGTCGTGTGGAGTTGAAAATCCTGCCATAAGGAGCCTGTGGCCAGCGGACCCTGCCTCCCCCTCCCGATCGAGGGTTCCATCCCCGGCCATGCCGGTCGGCGGGAGCGGCATGGCCGGTTTTTTTGGGGTGATCTCTTGCCCTGGTCGCCCCGCGCCGGGCGAGACCCTCTCCCCCCATTTTTCCCTTTTACAGGGGGGGGGCGGTTTGGTAGGATGCGCGCTCCGTGGATGGCATGGGTCCGTTTCAACGACACTTGGCCAACTGGAAATCAACCATCGGTGAGGGCAGCGTGGCCATGCGCGTCTGACAAAACACCGTACCAGTGATGGCTGAAAGCGTTCAGCCAGAGACCTTTTCGGCAACAGGAACCAGAAAAAGATGAAGGAAGATTTGTCCAGCCTGACCATAAAAAAAGAGTTCGCTGGCATGATCAAGGAGTCGGTCCACGATGTGTTTCTCACCTTTCTCTCCCTGGAGGTGACGCCTGGCCCCATGATCACCAAACGGGAGGATGATTTGTACCGACCGCCTGAGACCGAGGTGACCGTCGTGATCAATTTTTCAGGCGGCATTCATGGTGGCGTGCATCTGGCTTCGCCCCTCCATCTGGCCCTGCAATTGGCGGCCAATTTTTCTGGAGAAGAGTACGACACCCTCTTTGGGGAGGCGGGTGACGGCTTCGGAGAGTTGGGCAACATGATTGCCGGTGGTCTTCAGACCCGCTTGTCGGACCGCTTTGGTGCCATCCACCTCACCCCGCCGACCATCATCGCGGGCAAGGATTACCGCATGCAGTACAAATCCAACTTTGACAGCATCAAGCAGTATTTCAAATCGGGGGGCGGCCCCTTTTATGTGGAATTTTTCTTCTGGGCGGGATAGACGGCAAGTCTTTTTAATAGTTTTTTAACTATTGTGGGGGTCC
>CAIWLA010000373.1 GCA_903913345.1 uncultured Magnetococcales bacterium
AACCGGCAAGCTGGTCACGCTCGACGATGTTTTCAACGCGCCATACTTGGACAAAATAGCCAAACTCGCCCGCGTTCCCATGTATTTTTTCCAGGAGTCAGGGTAATGGAATCGGCAGACGAATAATGTCGAGTAAATCCTCTACAGGAGGCGTTTTTTGCAACCGGTCACATCTCTTTGAGCAGGGAGAGCAGGGCATCGATACGGCTTGTCCCGTCGGGACTCAGGGAAAAGGCCGGGGTAAAGGGATTGGTCTTGTCGTCATTGGCCTGGGCCATGGCCCGTTCGCGGAGGGTGTCATCCTCCAGATCATGGATCGGCAGATGGATGCAGCGGGCCTGCAAGGCCTCCAGGGCAGCGGGGAAGGCATTGTCCACACCGGGAAATGCACAGAGAATGATGGGTTTGTCCGTCATGCAGGCGATATGCAGGGCCGTGGAGATATGATCAAAGATAAACCCGTCGGCCTGTTCCACGACCGCCTCGAAGGGGCGGGTGATGAGACGATGGGGGGGCAGATCGGGCAGCATGAGGAGACCATCGTGGGGATAGGCCTTCAAGATCGCTTCCGGAAACTGCGCCATCACCCGTTGCCGCCATCTGGCATAGAGGATGTCCGGCAACATGCGAAAGGGGCCGTAGGTGATCAGTCCGCTCATCCCGGTGGGGACGTAGAACAGTTTCTTGCCCACCGCCTCGGCGAAACGACGGATGGGGCGTTGGGGTCGATACAGACGCCTGGCCATGGGAGAATCCCCCGAACGGTGCCGGATCTTGTCCTCCTGTTCAAACAGGGAGTGCATGTACGGGTTGGCGGTGATGATCGCTGGGGTATCCCGGCCGTATCCCAGGGTATGGGTGGCGAAGGTCCGTTCGCCGTAACCGAAAATGGGCAGATGCTGGTCGGCCTCCGCATCGCTGAAGCTGATCGCCACCACGGGTTTTCCTTGTCGCCGGGCCTGCACGGCTGTGGTGCGGTGCGGAAGATGGCTCAAAAACTTGGAGACCAGGAGGTCACAGGCCAGGGGGCGTTCCCCATGACCGATCCGCGCCCGCATGTGGTTGCGAATGATCGCCAGGAGACCTGGACGCGCCCCACTCAGGCCCAGATCTTCCGCGTGGGCGTCGAACAGGCGCGCAAAGATCTCCCACTGGGGTTCAAAGGGCAGTTGGGGCAGGGGCGCGTAATCGGGAAAGGCGAGGCGGTGGCCGGCGGCCAGCAAACGCCCGATGACCACCGCTCCCGGACCAATCCCCCCCCAGGCGAGCAATCCCACCACCGGACCCGATCCGCCCAGCCGGGCAAGCCCCTGCATCCCCACCCGGCGTGCCCAGGGGGGTGAGGGCAGGAGGGGGGGGGCATAGTCCTTGCCCGCTGCGTCGATGCCCTGGCGGATATCCCGATAATCCAGATAGGGAAAAACGGTACTTCGCCTGTCCAGAAGATCAAGACGCTGCCAGCCGTATTCCCCTTCCAACCGGAATATCTGATAGGTGGTGATGATTTGCTGAAGATCATGGAAAAAAAGGGCGCAGAGGTTTTCGTGGCCGGG
>CAIWLA010000374.1 GCA_903913345.1 uncultured Magnetococcales bacterium
CGATCTCTGGTGGGGTCCGGGGCGAAGCCCCGAATGGAGCGTACAAAGCCATAATTTTGCGGAATCTTATCCCAAAACCCCCCCCACTGGGGACCGATCCTGGTCCCCGGACCCTGGCCATGGTTTCAAGATGGAAACCTTGGGGGATCTTCCCCCAAGGTTTTTTTGGTCTGTGTCCATTCCCTGATAGGGCTTGGGTCAAAGCCAAATAAGAGTTTGACCACAAGACCTTGGTGGCTTCGCCCCCAAACCCCCACCGGGGGGGATGATCCCCCCCGGACCCCCGCAATCATTTTAAATCGGAACCATGTCATGCCTCGAAAGCGGATGATCCCTTCCCAGGGAGGTCGCCGTGACCGGCGCGAGGGGTTGGCGGCCAGAGAGAGGGCGTTTGCACTCTATGATCGGGATGACCCGTCCGAAGCCCTGGCGGTTGCCAGTCAGGCGATGACCCACCCCTTGTCATCCGTTGTTCAGGTGGATCTGCTCCATCTGGCGGCGGTCTGCCACGTGCGCCTGGGCGATGCGGGAGAGGCCATATCCTGCTGGCGGAAACTCTTGCACCTCCAGCCGGACCATGCCGAGATCCACAACAACCTGGGTAACCTTCTGAGGGAACAAAACCGTCCAACCGAGGCCGAGTCTGCCTATCGGCAGGCACTGGGCATCCATCCAGACCATGCCGATGCCCATTACAACCTGGGATTGCTCCTGCACGATCAGCACCGGCTGGCCGAGGCCGAGGTGGCCTATCGGCAGGTTTTGCGTATCGATCCCAACCATGCCAGGGCCTGCCATAATTTGGCCAATCTGTTGCAGGCGTTGCAACGGTTTGCCGAGGCCGAGGCGGTTTATCGGCACCGTCTGACCATCCATCCGGTCTCGGCCGAGAGCTGTCTCAATCTGGGCCATCTCCTGCAAAAGGGGCAACGGTTGGCCGAGGCCGAGGCAGCCTATCGCTGGGCGGTGCGGATTGATCCTGACCATGCCGAGGGGTACAACAGCCTGGGATGGCTCCTGTACACGCAAAAACGGTTCGAGGCCGCCGAGGCGGCCTACCGGCAGGTTTTGCGCCTCCATCCGTTTCATGTCGAGGCGTGCAACAATCTGGGCAATCTGTTGCAGGAACAGAGGCGATGGGAGGCGGCTGAGGCGGTTTATCGGCTCTCTCTGTCTGCCCATCCCCAGTGTGCCGAGACCCACAACAATCTGGGCCATTTGCTGCACCGGTTGCGACGCAACCAGGAGGCGGAGGAGTCCTTCCGTCTCGCACTGGAGATCAAGCCGGACTATACCGAGGCCTGCCTCAATCTGGGGTATCTTTTGCAGGGGCTGAAGCGATGGGAAGCGGCTGAAGCAACCTATCGGTCCATTGTGGATCGGCATCCAGATGGCGTCGATGCCCACCATGCTCTGGGCAATCTTTTGCAGGAGCGGGGTCATCTGGAAGAGTCTGAAGCGGCCTACCGCCGGGCGTTGCAATGCCGTCCAGATCATGTGGAGAGTCTCCTCAATCTGGGTCTGCTCTTGACCGAGCAGCTTCGACTGACCGAGGCAGCGGCCTGCTGCCATCGGGCGATGGCGATACGTCCCGATTGTGCCGTGGCCCGCTGGTCTCTGGCCTTTATGAGCCTGTTCTCCGGCTGGCATGGCCCACGGGAACGAGCGGCCTCGCGCGAGGCGTGGCGGCAAGAGATTGCACTGTTATATAAATGGTTTGAAGATCGTCAATGGCGTTTTGGGGCGGAGGCGGTGGGGAGCCGGCAACCCTTTTTTCTGGCCTATCAGGAGGAGGACAATCGGGAGATGTTGACCCGATATGGCGATTTGTGTGTGCGCCTGATGGATGTCTGGTATCACGGCGATCATTCGCCCTGGCCGCCATTCAGGGCGACCCTCCCGTCCTCCGGGGCAGATGTTCAGGGGGTGGGCCGGTCTGGACCGGCCATTCGGGTGGGGGTGGTCTCAAAATATTTTTATAACCACTCCGTCTGGCATGCCATCATGAAGGGATGGTTTTGTCATTTTGATCCCCAGCGATTTCAGTTGCTGGCGTTTTGCACCGGCAACGAGCGGGATGAGGAGACCCGTTGCGCTCAGGCGTTGAGTGATTTGACGATCGGACCACAAGGGCTGCACGAATGGGTGCAGTCGATTCTGGCGGCGCAACCGGATCTCTTGATTTATCCAGAAGTGGGTATGAATTCTCTCGCCATGCAATTGGCCGCTCTGCGGTTGGCACCCGTGCAGATGGTGGCCTGGGGACACCCGGAAACGACCGGTCTTTCCACCATCGACGGTTATCTGAGTGCGGAATTGTTTGAGGCGGAGGATTCTGCCCGGTATTACAGCGAACAATTGATCAAACTGCCCAATCTCGGCACCTGTTGTGCCCGGATGACCACCGATGACCATGAGGTGATCCATCCGGCCCAATTCGGTCTCTGTGCCGACCGACCCATCCTGATCTGCGCCGGGACATCATTCAAATACGATCCCTGCCATGACGGCCTGTTCATCGAACTGGTGCGCCAGATGGAAGGGTGTCAGCTCGTCTTTTTCAACCATCCAAAATATGAGGCGATTCGCCACCTTTTCGCTGCGCGTCTGGAGGGTTTGTTTCAATCTTCCCCTTATTCCTATGCCGACCATGTCTTTTTTCTGCCCTGGTTGCCGGCGGATCGTTTTCATGGTTTGTTGCGTGTTTCCACCCTGATGCTCGATCCTATTGGTTTTTCCGGTTTCAACACCGTACTCCAGGCCGTTGAATGCGGTCTGCCGGTGGTGACGCTGGATGGCCGATTCCTGCGTGGTCGTCTGGGGGCGGGTATTTTGCGACGGTTGGGGCTGGCCGATACGATTGCCCAGGATAGGGAGGCCTATATCGATCTGGCGGTCCGTTTTGGCACGGACGAGACCTTTCGGGCCGCCATTCGATACCGTCTGTCCAAGGCGTTGCCGGTTTTGTTCGATGACATGGAACCTATTGAGAAACTTCAGAATATTATCGAAGAAGTCGTCCAGAAAACCCCTTTGCGCACGACACGGAGGCGACAGGGAGTCGAGATCGGAGGGGGATGATTCGGCCCGATCCACGGGTTGCGCGCCCCCTTGTCAGGACAACTTGTTTACATAAAACCCATTGTGAGATACCAGCCTTGATCAAGAAATCAAGGTTTCGTTTGCGTTGCGAACTCCGGCATGCATGGCTCCAAGTATCATAGCCTGGTCGGGCACCATACCTCTATCCCGGTAGTTGATTTGGCCTTTCCAGAAATAGTAGCTGTTCCATAAAATATCTTTTGCTTTCAGGTTGTTTCCAATAATATGTTCGTTCC
This sequence comes from uncultured Magnetococcales bacterium, assembly GCA_903913345.1. GTDB lineage: Bacteria > Pseudomonadota > Magnetococcia > Magnetococcales > Magnetaquicoccaceae > Magnetaquicoccus. The sequence goes on from CAIWLA010000374.1 coordinate 3,339, forward strand.
CGAAATTAAAATATTCGATTAACGGCATTTTAGGAATAAAATTTAACGCTTCGTCTTCCACCCACACAAAATAACGATGATGACTATATCCACGCCATTGAGCAACACCGCCATCCTCAGTACGATTCATCCCACGGCAAATTTCCGCAAGTGGGGATGGTGTTTCGATATAGCCTGCCTTGGCGACGCGCGACATTTCGTCGCATGCAAAAAATGGGTTATACAAATCCTCGAGCACATGACGGCAATAAACAAAATCGAACTCATTGTCGGCAAAAGGCATTCTATCCCTATTTACATTACATATCGTGTGAGGTATGTTTTTTGGATAATACTCTGGATCGTTCACAACACCAACCACATGGGTGGCACGGGGAAATGGACTGAATTTACCGGGACCGATTTCCAGTACTCGTGCACCATTTGAAATGTGTTCCTCGACCTTTTTCAATATTGCAGGAAGTGGGGTATAGTGTCTAACATCCGAATGAGTTAACATGCGAAACCTCACTGTTATAATTGTTTTAGCTGTCGAGCCTGCTGAACAGCATGAATGACAGGAGAACCGAAGTCAACCCTGTTATTCCAATTCTAAATCAAAAGTGCAATAATTGCGGGTCCAGGGAGATCATCTCCCTGGTGGGGTCCAGGGGCAA
>CAIWLA010000375.1 GCA_903913345.1 uncultured Magnetococcales bacterium
ATACCTCATTTTTGTGTTGCAGGATGGCGGATTGCTGCCGCAACTGCTGCTGTTGCTCTTCCATCTGGGCGTTGGTCTGCTGCAACTCCTCGGTCTGCTGTTGCAACTGCTGCTGTTGTTCCTCCATCTGGGTATTTTTCTCCTGCAACTCCTCGGTTTGCTCTTGCAACTGCTGGTGTTGCTCCTCCAGGCGGGCGTTGGCCTGTTCCAGTTTGCTGGCCTGTTCCTGGGCCTGCTGTTTGGCGTTTTCGACGACAGTGAACAGATCCCGGATGCGCTGCCGTTGCAAGGCCATGAGCAAAAATGAGGTCACCACATCGGTGGCACTGTCCAGAAATTCCCGCCGCAGGGCATCCATGGGGATAAAGCCGTTCAACTCCAGCACCCCCAGCAACTGCCCCTCCCTGAGCAAAGGCCAGGTGCAGGTGTAGCGGGAGGCCACGCTGACGGTACCGGTGGTAATAAAAGGAGCATCGTCCCATTCGGGCAGGGCCAGAATGATGGGTTTGCGCTCCCGAGCCGCCTGGCCCACGGCCCCCTCGCCCAAGCGGAAGCGATTGGCCAGATGGTTGCGCTCGGTAAACATGAAGGTTCCCAGCAACTCCAATACCTGCTCTTTGGCATCATAGACGTAGAAAACTCCCCGTCCGGTGTCCAGGTTGTGGGCGATGATGGCCAGTGCCTGTTCCGCCAGTTGCTGGGGGGACAGATCGCCAGTCAGTGCCCGATTCAACTGGCCAATGCCGTCCTTGAGCCACAATTGCTGTTCGCTGGACTGGCGTCCAGCGCGCAGCATGGCGGTCATATGGTTGATGGCCTTCCCCAGACGATCGTTGTCGGAAAGCAGCGACACATCATGGGAAAAGTCACCATGGGCAATGGCATCGGCCTGGTTGACCAGGGCCTCCATATTGGCAATCAACCGCTCGGTGGAGTCGAGCATCTGGCGAATTTCATCCCTGGGTTGGTAGGTGATGGATTCTGACACCACCTGACCCTGACCCAGGTGCTGCAACTGACGGGTGACAAAAAGCAAGGGGCGCATGATCCCGCCCACGTAATGGCGGGAAACGACAAAGACCAGGGCCAGCATGAGCAGCATCAGGCTGAAGAAGACCGTCTTGAAATGGGTGAGATCACCCAGGTACGCATCCTCATCCATGACGCCCACCAGAGTCCAGGAGAGGCTCCGGTCACCAGGATGGGGGAAGATGCGCTGGAAGCTGATTATATGGCCACGGTCGAACAGGATGCCCTCCGCCTGTTGTTGCAGGCGGTCCATGACGTCTGGATGGTGGGCGCGAAAATTGTCGCCATGGCCCAGCAGGGTGCCGAACATTTTCTCCCGGTCGGGATGGAACAGAAAATCACCATTGTCATCCAGCAGGTAATAAGTACCCTTTTCCACCCATTTGTTGGCTTCACGGATGGTGTCGAAGAGGCCATCGGCAAAGAGCGTGATAACCGCCACGCCATATTTTACCTTGTTCTCTCCAATCACCGGTCGGACAATACGTACCACTGGTACCAGGGGCTTTTCGATTTGGCCATGCTCCCGATTCAGGTCCAGCGCAGAGACAAAATGGGCCTGCCCATCCAGCTCCAGGCCCTTTTGGAAATAGGATTCCGTCCCCTTGTCTTGCAGTTCGTGATCGGGCAGTGCCTGGACTTCACGGGTCACGGGATCGCGGTGAATGGTGATCTGCTCCCGACCATCGATGCCCAAAAATCTGATTTTGAAAATATAGTCGTTATTGCTCATAAACTCCTTCCAGAGGTTCATGGACAGTGCCTTCCACTGGTTGTGTCTTCGGTTGTCGTTCATGTCCTGCCAGTACAACAGCCGCAGCAGGCTGCGGCTGTGGGCGATAAAGTTGAGATCGTTGAGGGTCATTCCCATGAAGTAGCTGATCTTCTGGCTCACCTGGCGGGTGGTGCCCTGCACCGTCTCCGCTGCCCTGGCCCGGAGGGCATCGGCGGCACTACTGTATCCATAGTACCCTACCACCCCCAGGGCCAAGAGGATGACTACGTAAAAGATCAGGGTAAACCTGCTTCTGAGTCCCAGGCGGCGATACCAGGTAATATCTGCCAAGTCATGCGTATCGGTCATGATTTTTACCCCACTGCTAAAGAGACCGGACCAGTCGCAGCTTGTTGGCTACATAGCCCAGCAACTGATTAACGTTGGTTTTTGTCTTCTCCACTTGCTTTTCTGCCGCTGGCGTCAGAACGTAAACCAACCCCAGGTGGGCTTTCAGGGTCTGCAACTCGGCCAGCACCATGCTCACCATGTTGAGCACGTCCGAAGGAGATGCGCCCTCTTTGTTTCGGAACGCATCAAAATCTGTTCGGGTCAGTCCCACCAGCTGCTGCAACCGCTGGACCTCCGTCATCACGGCAAAGGCCGAGGACAGGACGTCTGCGGATTGGGCATCGGCCATCTTGGCCAGGGGATAGGCCGTATCTTGAATGTGCAGATGATCGAGAATGGCGTTGACGTCATCGTCCACCCGCCTGACCTCCGCATAGACGTCCGATGGACTGACCTCGCTGTGGTTGATGACATCCCATTGCATGGAGATGAAATGGAGCTTGTTGAAGACATCCATTGGCGTCTTGCCCGGTATCACCTCCTGGGATGGTATCTGGTCGCTGATGCCCAGGCGCATCTTCAACAGCCCGATTTCAGTGAGCAGTCGCTGGATCTGTTCATAGTTCATGAGGGGTTCCAGAGCCGAAACGGGTTCCAATGCCTGGGCAGACAGGACGGGAAAACCGTGCTGTCGACGAAAGACGTTAATCTTGAGTTGGATCAAATAGCACTGTTGCCAAACGTGGCGGGGCAAAAGCGCGGCATTCACCGGTGTCACCGGCTTGATTTCCGACACCTTCAGGTAAGCCCTGAGCAGATCCATCTCCTTTTCAATGCGCACCGTCTCGGCATAGACCTCGGCAGGGGTGATCTCCTTGCCAATGGCCGGATCGGGCAGGCTGGCAACAGCGATGGTCAAGGCCAGGACAAAAAATAATAGACGATTCATGATGGGACACCTCCGTCTTGATCAGGGAATGCGGTTTGACTGGCAATCTGTTGGAGCACATCCAGCAATGCCTGTTTCTTGATCGGCTTGGAAAGGTAAAGATCACAACCCGCCTCCTGGCTGCGTTTTATTTCTCCCTCCATGGCATGAGCGGAAAGGGCGACGATGGGAACGGGAGAACGGGCCATTTCCCGTTCCCATTGGCGAATCTTCCGGGTGGCGGTATAGCCGTCCATTTTGGGCATCTGCACATCCATGATCACCACGTCAAACGTCTCCTTTTGTACCCGCTCAATCGCCTCCACCCCATCATTGGCGATGACCAATTGGTGCGGGGTCTGCATGAGATAGGCATCGAACAGCACCTGATTTTCCTCGACATCTTCCGCCAGCAGGATGCGCAGACTTCTGGTTTGGATTGTGGTGGGATGTTCCACAGGCGTGACCTGTGGCATCGGGGTATCTGCTATTCGCATGGGCAGGGTGAAAAAGAATTGACTCCCTTGACCCAATTGACTCTCCACCCAGATCCGGCCACCCATGAGATCCACCAGACGTCGGGAGATGGCCAAGCCCAGACCGGTACCCCCATAGCG
>CAIWLA010000376.1 GCA_903913345.1 uncultured Magnetococcales bacterium
CCCCCCCCCCCCCCCCACCCCCCGCAATACGGCCTGTTTGACTTGGAAAGGGGGTCAGAACTCGCTGTGCGTGTACCATGTTTTCACGCCTTTCGTGGCGTCCGGGTCGGTCGCGTCACAACGGCGAGTCTTCGACGCCACATCCTGGGCGACCTTGACCGACCCCTTTTCTCGATCCACTGCCAACCGGTGGACCCTGTCGCCACGCAGGATCCTGGCAATAAAACGGGCAAACAAACCTGAATCGACTGGCAGAACCGCTGTATTTGACATGTTCAAATCTCCGTTTTGTCCAAGGGTATCCGGGTATACAGATGTTGCATCTGTTTCCGTGTGGGTTCTCATGGTCAAACTCCTTTGTGTCACTTCTTTTCTATCAACAGACCCAATTGGCCACCCAGCCAGGCGGTTGTGGTGGCCTGGATCAGGATGGTCATGAGGATGGCCATGAAGGTGATTGAGGCGATGATCGGGGCACCGGGGGCCTTCACGCCCACCAACATGCCGGCCAACGCACCGGGAATGACCCCGGTTTCCCGGGTCCAGCACATGAACAACAACTCATTCCTGCTCCATTTGGCCCGTTGGTCGGGTCCGGCACAGAGGAAGACCGTGACCGGACGGGCCACCAGCATGAAAACCAGCACCACCAGGAGTCCACCACCCAGATACTGGTTCATCAAGCCAAAATCCACCTGCGCGCCCAGCAGGATGAAAATGAACGTGCGCATGATGAGTGCCGTGGTCATGACATAATTGTCCAGCTTCTCCTTCTCCTCATGGACCATGGCCAACCCGAAGGCGTCCTGGTTGCCGATGACGATGCCAAAGACGAAAACCGCCATGAACCCGCTGGCCTGCAGGGCATCGGCGATCATGTAGGCCGCAATGACGGCCATCAGGGTGACCACCGGGGCGAATTCGGCCAAATGGTTGTGGCTCTTGTGGGCAATGAGCAGGGCAACCAGATAACCCAAAATGCCACCGGCCAGGATACCCAGGAAGGATTGCTTGAGCAGATCGATCAGGGCATGGGAGAGGGAAAATTCCCCCGATCCCATGGCCACGCCCAGCACAGCAAAGGTGACAATGGCCCCCATGGCATCGTTGAAGGCCGATTCGCTCATGACCGTTTGGGCCACCCGATCCTGGATCGGTACCTGGCGGAAGACCGGAACCAGGGTGGCCGGATCGGTGGAGGCGATGGCCGACCCCAACAGCAGGGCGACGATGAAGGGGATATGCAGAATATAATAGGCCGCCCCGGCAGTGATCAGGGCGGTGATCAATACCCCGATGGTGGAAATCACCGTAATGGTAATCCAGACCTCGCTCAGCACCTTCAGCCGCAGTGATGCCCCCCCGTCGAAGAGGATATAACTGGCTCCCAGGATCAAAAGCCCCTGGTTGAAGGGCGAATCCGAAGGGATATTCACCCAACCGGCCATTTGCGGCCCGACCAGCATACCCATGACCAGAAAGACGGCCACGTCGGGTATTTTGGCCTTTTTGGCAACCAGAGTGCTGAAGAGGCCAAGGGCCAGCATGGTGCCAACCATCTGCACGATCTGTTTTGCGGTTTCCACAGCGGCTGAGGATTCCATAACGGTTTTTTTCCTTTTTGATAAGGCGAACAGGCTTGAGTCAATCCGGTTGTGGATACCGGGGAGGTTTTGCTCGACCAGCACTGGCTTAGGAATCCATCTCTGCCCATTCCTTGAGGATCAATGGGCGCATTGGCCGTTTTCCGTGGTCTGGTCGCTTGGAGATCAACGGGATGTGGTTGGCGACACGAACGTTATCTCTTTTCTCCAACGCACATTTAGTGTAACAAGAACGGGCATCAGAATGGTGTCAAATTTCGGAGGTACATATCAGGATCTCATCAGGGAGGCGGGCAATAGTGGAACAAGGGCGACATTTTGGTGGGCAGTGCCTGTGGCGGCGGGCAGATGATCTCTTTCTGCCAACGGTTTTGGTCAATGTCTGACATTCATGCAGACGTGGCAGATGACCACCCTGACAAAGGGTCCATTCTGGTCTGCGTTGGGCCAAGCGTCTCCTCCGCCCGTTTGGTCTATGCTGCCCATCGACTGGCCGGAAGGATGGGTGTCTCCTGGCTGGCGGTCACCGTGGATGCCCCTGATGCCTATCCCATGGATGTGGCGGATCGGCAGCGACAGTTGGCCCATATGCGCCTGGCCGAATCCCTGGGGGCCAAAACCATTCGACTGTCGGGAGAACGAGTCAGCCATGAAATCATTCGCTGCGCCTGCAAGCATGGGGTCAGTCGCATCCTGGTGGGCAAGCCCACCCTGAGCCGCTGGCGGGACCGTTTTCGGCCTTCTCTGGTCCATGATCTGGTTCGATACAGCGGTGATATGGATGTCCAATTCATTTCGGGAGAGGATGCCCCATCCTCTCCCATTGAGTTGTTGCCCGACAAACACCATACGCCCTGGAGAGGATATGCGGCCAGTCTGTTGTCGGTGGTGATGACCACGACATTGGTTTCCTGGGGACGCCACCATCTGACCCCTCCAGATCTGGTCATGCTCTACCTGTTGCCCATCATGGCGGTGGCCTTTCGTTTTGGGCAAGGCCCCGCCTTGATGGCCTCCGCCCTGTCCGTGGCGGCCTATGACTTTTTTTTCGTCCATCCCTATTTGACCTTTTTGGTCGAAGATTCGCAGTATATCTTGACCTTCACCATCCTGTTTGCGGTGGGCATTGTCATCAGCAGCCTGATGACACGCATTCGCCAGCAAGAGCAGGAGGCCCAGGAACGGGAGCAGCAAACCGATGCCCTCCACCATTTAAGCCGGGAGATCCTGACCACCATCGACGATGAGGAGGTGGCCCGCATTATCACCCGCCACGCCTCCAACCTGTTCGGAGGGGAAGCGGCCCTGTGTCTGAAATGTGGAACGGCCGATATGATGTTGACCTCGACCGCCCCGGATTCCTTTCAACCCTCGGACCATGCCATGACCGCCATGCGTTGGAGCTGTGACCACGGGCAGGCCTCCGGGCGCGGAACGGAGAACTGGCCGGAGAGTGAGATGACCTGCCTGCCCATCTCGACATCCCGGATTCTCGGTGTGCTGGCCTTCAAGGTTGCTGCCCCGCGCTTTCTGCACGGAAATCGCAGCTTTTTTCTGGAAGCCTTCGCCTATCTGGCCAGCCTGGCCATCGATCGGGTCAGACTGGGGGAGGAGGTGCGTCTGGCGGCCATTCGTGCCAAAGCAGAGGAGTTGCGTGGGGTGCTGAGCATGGTCTCGCACGATTTGCGTACCCCCCTGGCGGCGATCACGGGTGCCGGCACGACCCTGCGGGACGATGACGGAACCCTGAATCCCCTCCAGCAACAGGAGATGCTGGAGACGATTTGCACCGAAGCCGTGCAGATGGATCGGTTGATCACCAACCTGCTGGACATGGCCCGCCTGGAGTCCAGGGGATACCAGCTCAGTCGGGAATGGATCCCTTTCGAGGAGCTGGCGGGATCGGCCATGGCCCGTCTGGAAGATCGCCTTCAGGGGCGCAAGATAACGGTGCATGTGGATGCCAGAGTGCCCATGTTGCACGTGGATCCCATTTTTTTTACCCAGATATTGATCAATTTGCTCGACAATGCCATCAAGTATACGCCGGAAGGAACGGCCATTTCCTGGACGGTGGACAGGGTGGGGGATTGCGTGGCCATCCGTCTCAACGATCAGGGACCGGGGATTCCGTCAGGCCAGGAGGAACGCATCTTTGAAAAATTTGTGCGGGGAGAATCGACAGGCGTTCCCGGTTCCGGGTTGGGCCTGGCCATTTGTCGAGGGGTGGTCGAAATGCATGGCGGCACCATTCAGGCCATGACCAGTACAGCGGGCGGGGGCGAGTTTGTCATCCACTTGCCCTCTCTGCCCTTGCCACCGGAATCCTTTCCGCCCGAAAGAGACGAATCAGACGGGGACATGCTGCCATGAACAACAAAGGGATATCCATCCTGGTGGTGGAAGACGATGTGCAAATGCGGCGTTTTTTGCGGACCGCTTTGACCGCACGGGATTTTGAGGTGACGGATGCCGTCACCTTGCGCGAGGCCCGCCTGGTCGTGACTGCGCATCCACCGATGATCATCCTGCTCGATCTGGGGATGCCGGATGGTGACGGGATCGATTTTACGCGGGAATTAAGGGAATGGAGTCATACTCCGATCATCATTATTTCCGCACGCGGTCGGGAGGATGACAAGGTGGCCGCCCTGGATGCCGGGGCGGACGATTATTTGACCAAACCCTTTGGTGTCAACGAATTGATGGCCCGCATCCGGGTGGCGTTGCGCCATGCCAATCTGATCAAGACCGGTCTGCCGCAGGAGACGATACTGGAGATTGGTCCTCTGCGTCTGGATCCCGTGCGCAGGGAGGTCAAAATGGAGGGACGATTGATCGTCTTGACCCCCATTGAATACCGTCTGCTGCTGCATCTGGCCCGGAATGCCGGTCGTGTCCTGACCCACCGGCACATTCTGCAAGAGGTATGGGGGCGGCACTACGGGGACCGCACCCATACCTTGCGGGTGTTCATGGCCCAGTTGCGCCAGAAACTGGAGCCGGACCCCGCCCGTCCCCAACTGTTGATGACCGAAATGGGGGTCGGTTACCGTATGTTGGACTTCCAGGAGTAGACCCCCTTTTTGGCCACCATGGCATCCGTTGTCAGGCCGTTTTCCAGAAACGCGGGAAGAACAGAATCAGTACTGTAAACAGCTCCAGACGACCCGCGATCATGGTGACGGTCAACAGGAGTTTGCCCGCATCGTGGATAAAAGCGTAATTTTCCACCGGTCCCACCTTGGCGATGCCTGGCCCCACGTTGGCGATGCAGGCCAGGGAAGCGGAAAAGGCGGTGGTGAAGTCCAGTCCCACCGCTGTCAGGACGATCACCGACAGCAGCATGACAAACAAAAAGACCACCACCATGATCAGGCTCCCTTCCATGACCTCTGGTGGAATGGTCACTCCGGAATATTTGGGCAGGGTGATCCGTCGCGGTGAGATCAGCCGATCCAGAATGGCCAGGAACAACGCCCAAACCATCACCAACCGCACCACCTTGATTCCCCCGGCAGTGGAACCGGCCATGCCGCCGATGACCATCAGATTGAGCAGGATGACTTGCAAAAACAGGGGCCATTGGGCAAAGTCGTCATTGGCGAAACCCGTGGTGGTCAGGATGGAGACCACATTGAAGAAGGCATGACGCATGGCCAGTTCCAGATCCTTGCCCTGCACCTGCATCAACACCACACCACAAAACAGCCCCACCACCAGGATGATGCCCAGATAGGTGCGCAATTCCGGATCCTTGAAAATGGTCCAATCACGCCGGTAGAACAGTCGGTAGTGCAGCAGGAAATTGGCCCCCGCCAGGGCCATGAAAAGGGTGCACCACCACTGGGCGGAGGGGGAAAAGGCGGCCAGACTGGCGTTGCGGGTGGAAAAGCCCCCGGTGGCCATGGTGGCAAAGGCATGATCCGTCGCCTCCAGGAAATCCATGCCCGATCCCATGAAGGCCAGAATGTTGGCCGCAGTGATACCGAAATAGAGTACCCACAGGATGCGAGCGGTTGTGGCCACCCGTGGCACCAGACGATCTTTGGTGGGGCCGGGTACCTCGGCCTTCAAAATTTCCATTCCCCCCACCCCCAGGAACGGGAGAATGGCAATGGCCAGGAGCAGGATCCCCATTCCCCCCAACCATTGGATCTCCGAACGCCAGAAGAGTTGGCTTTTGGGCAAGATCTCCACGTCAGTGAGAATGGAGGCCCCGGTGGTGGTAAAGCCGGAGGCGGTTTCGAACCAGGAGTCGATCCAGCCCATCCAGCCGCCAAAGACGAAGGGCAGGCCAGCCAACACCGTGGCCATGGCCCAACCCAGCCCAACGATCAAAATACCGTCCCGGGCACGGAGCGTGGTCTCGGCGGGACGGGCCAGAAAATAGAGCAGACCCACCGCCCCGCCGGTCAGTATGGAACGGATGAAGGGGAGAGGGTCTTCGCCCAGGATCAACGCCACCGCCAGGGCGGCCAGTTGGCAGACCGACAGCAATGTGGCCAACAAAGCCAACACCCGTACATTCATGAGGAGATTCATCTCTTATCGCTCCGGAAGGATCAATTGGTGAATTTTCCGTCTGATTTTGCTTTGTCGATTGGAAACCAACAGAATGTGATCCCCCGCCTGAAACACCGTGTTGCCATCGGGCAGTTGCAACGCCTCCCCCCGCAACAGGGCCGTGGCCACCACTCCCTTGGGCAGGCCCGCCGTGCGCAACGCCTTGCCAACCAGGGGGGATTCCTGGCCCAGTTTGATCAGCAGGGCCTCCAGTTTGCCCCCCAGCATCAACTGTGCCTCCACCACATCGTATGGTCGCAGCAGCCCCATCACCTGTCCGATGACCGTCAGGTTGGGATGGACGGCGGCATCAACCCCCATGAAAGAGGAGATGGCAATATAACCCTCATTGTCGAACAGGGTGATCGCCCGTCCCGCTCCCAGGCGGCGCGCCAGTACAGAGGACATGAAATCGACCTCCTGGTTGCCGGTCAGGGCGATGTAGGTGGTGTCTGGACCAATGATCTCCTGCAACAGGGCCAGATCCGTCATGTCGCCCTGGATGACCCGTGTTTCGGCGAGTTGTGCCACCAGTGCCACTCCCCGCAGTCGGTTTTTTTCGATAATCGTGGGATGCAGCCCCTTTTCTTCCAGCCTGAGGGCCAGATCGATGGCCATGCGTCCTCCACCGCCGATCACATAGCGGGTCTGTTTCATGCGCAAATGGCTCTGTTCCAGTCCCATGAAATCGAAGGTGTTGGAGAGCTTCCGCCCGGCCAGCAGCGGAATATAGAGACGATCCTGGGTTGCGAAGACAAAGTCGCCAGTGGGCAGAATGGTTTCGTTGTGACGCTCCACTGCGGCCAGCAGGGTGTAGTTGTCTTGACTCCTGTTCACATCACGCAATTTTTTGCCAATCAGGGGGCTGCCCTCCTGCAAGCGAAACCCGGCAATATGGACGCGTCCGTCCAGAAAGGAGGTTACCTCAAAGGCCAGGGGAATCTCCAACAGGTCCATGACCAGACGGAGGGCGTTATGCTCAGGGGTCAGCAACATGACCTGTTTGAGTTGGGCACCGTTCCAGAGATGGGGATTGGCCGTAAACTGTTCATCCTGCACCCAAACGGCCACCCGCGCCTTGGGTGCCAGGGAATGCAGCCCCAGAGCCGTGACAATATTGCTGGTATCGGAGTGGGTGACGGCCAGTACCAGGTCGGCACTCTGGATGTGTGCTTCTTGCAGGATGTTGGAATCCCGCACATCCCCTTGCAGGGCACGCACATCCAAATGGGCCGACAGTTGCGCCAGGGCCTCTGGATCGGGATCGATCACATGGAGATCGTGACCTTCTTCAACCAGGTATTTGGCCAACACCCCGCCCATCGGTGTCGCACCGAGGATAACGATATTCATTGTTGATTTCTCCCAATCGGTTGTTCCGCGACTGTATGGCAAAAGCACCAAGTATGACACAACCGACATCAGGATGGTGTCAAATATGGGCGAGTTGTATCAGGATCTCATCAGGATTGGCGTCTGGGGCGGTATGCGATGTGTGATACGCTCTTGCCCTGACCGCCCGATCCAGTGTAGAACCGGTCAGATTTTGTCAATATTGAAGACTGGAGGGCGACAGGGAGCCATTGGAAGAGAACATGTCTGGTTTTTTTGTCACAGGTACGGATACCGGGGTGGGCAAGAGTGTGGTCTCTGCCTGGCTGTTGCACCGCTGGGAGGCCGCCTACTGGAAACCGGTGCAGTCCGGGGCCGGATCGGGGGAGGAGAGCGATACCGCCTTTGTCCGCCGTTTGAGTGGATTGCCGGAGGAGCGGTTTCATCCGCCGGTCTACACCCTGGCCCTGCCCCGTTCGCCCCATGAGGCGGCCCGGAAGGAGGGGGTGGAGATCCGCCTGGAGCGGTTGCAGCGACCGGTCGACCATCGACCTCTGGTGGTGGAGGGGGCCGGGGGGATTCTGGTCCCCCTGAATGACCAGCAGACGATGCTGGATCTGATGGCCCAACTGGGACTGCCGGTCATCCTGGTGGCCCGGACCACCCTGGGGACCATCAATCATACCCTGTTGAGCCTGGCCTGTCTGCGGAGTCGGGGGTTGACGGTGGCCGGGGTCATTCTCAACGGGAATCCGGATCCCGACAATCGGCAGGCCATCGGCCACTATGGTCAGGTGACCATTCTGGCCGAGCTGCCCCTGCTCCAACCGCTGACGCGGGAGGGGTTGTTGGAGGTGTCGTGAGGGGTGGCATGACGAGTACGGACGGGTTGGCTTCCTCCTCTGTCGCCTACGGCTCCATGGTCTCCACCGAGAGGATGGATCCCTCGAAGCCCACCACTTTGACCGGCGTACCGGCGACCATATCCAGTCCCCGGATGGTCCAGACGGTGGAACCGATTTTCAGGAGGCCAACTCCCCCCTGGATGGGTTGGGTCAAGGTGAACAACCGTCCCACATACTGGCTGGCACGACCGGGGGGGGCTGGCAGAGGGGAGGGGTGATGGGGGCGGCG
>CAIWLA010000377.1 GCA_903913345.1 uncultured Magnetococcales bacterium
AGTTTCACGGAAGTCATGGAAAACTGGCATAAAATAATTGATTGGCTTGCTGACTCACCAAGGAAGCGAAAACGCCAGATGCCAACTTTGGAATCGTTAGGTTAACGCTTATGGGGCAAAGCCCCCGCCTTGAAGGATGCGCTGATCCCGTTTCCCGACGATGATCAAAATCGGGAAGGTGGCCTGTTGTCCCGGATGCGGTTGGGTGGTATCATCCGCACGCTGGATAGGCCGCCTGTGGGGTGTGCCGATTGACCGCCGCGCGTGATTAACGAAACAAGGAACGAGAAACAGATGACCTTTCAGTTTCATGCCATCCAGGATATCATTGACGATTTTCGCCAGGGCAAGATGGTCATCCTGGTGGACGATCAGGATCGGGAGAATGAGGGGGATCTGATCATTCCGGCGGATTGTTGCACCGCCGAAGCGGTCAATTTCATGGCCAAGCATGGGCGTGGTCTGGTCTGTCTGGCGTTGACCCGTGAGCGGGCGCGGGCGTTGCAACTGCCTCTCATGGTGGTGGACAACAATGCCCAATTCAAGACGGCGTTTACGGTCTCGGTGGAGGCCAAGACCGGTGTCACCACGGGCATATCCGCCCAGGATCGGGCGCGGACCATCGCGGTGGCCATTGATGACGACAGTACACCGTGTGATCTGGTGCGACCCGGACATATCTTTCCCCTGGTGGCTCAGGAGGGGGGTGTCCTGGTGCGGGCTGGACATACCGAGGCCTCGGTGGATCTCTCCCGTCTGGCGGGCAGAAAGGCGGCGGCGGTCATCTGCGAAATTCTCAAAGATGACGGCAGTATGGCCAGGGTGCCGGACCTGATGCTCTTTGCCGAAGAGATGGGATTGAAGATAGGCACCATTGCCGATCTGATTGCCTACCGTACCTCGAATGAAATGCTGGTCCATCGGGCTGTGGAGGCCCGTCTGCCCAGTACCCTCGGTGGGGAGTGGCGGTTGCTGGTTTATACCAATGATGTGGATGATTTTCAACATGTTGCCTTGATCAAGGGCACCATTGATCCGGCCCAGCCGGTGCTGATACGGGTCCACTCGGAATGTCTGACGGGCGACCTGTTTGGCAGCATGCGCTGTGACTGCGGGGACCAGTTGCATGCCGCGATGTCCCGGATTGGCCAGGAAGGGACCGGCGTTTTGCTCTATTTGCGCCAGGAAGGGCGTGGTATCGGGTTGATCAACAAGATGCACGCCTATAATCTCCAGGATCGCGGGTTGGATACGGTGGAGGCCAACAACAAACTCGGTTTTCCGGCTGATTTGCGCAATTATGGCATTGGTGCACAAATTTTGCGGGATATTGGAGTGCGGCACATCCGTATTTTGACCAACAATCCCCGAAAAATTATCGGGTTGGAGGGGTACGGGCTGGAGGTGGTGGAACGGGTTCCCATTGAGATGCACGCCAGGGAGGACAATGCGGCCTATCTGGAGGTCAAGCGACACAAGATGGGACATATACTGCATCAATTAACCGATTGGAAACCGAAAGAGGAGTTGTCCGATGAGTGAAACCCATGCGGGTGCAAGCGGTCGTGAGGCCAATGGTCCGGTCCTGGAAGGTCATCTGGATGCCTCCGGTTTGCGGTTTGCCTTGATTGTGTCGCGTTTCAACAGCTTTATCACCGAACGGCTGTATGAGGGGGCATTGGATTGCCTGTTGCGCCATGGGGCGACCCGTGGGGAGATCACCCTGATTCGGGTGCCGGGTGCCTTTGAAATTCCCCTGGTGGCGCAAAAAGCGGCACAAAGTGGCCGGTTTGATGGCATTCTTTGCCTGGGTGCGGTCATTCGGGGGGCAACCCCCCATTTTGATTATGTGGCGGGTGAGGTGACCAAGGGGGTGGCCCAGGTCTCTCTGGCCAGCCATCTGCCCATCGGTTTTGGGGTCTTGACCACGGACACGGTGGAACAGGCCATAGACCGGGCGGGCAGCAAGTCTGGCAACAAGGGGTGGGAGACCGCCCTCTCCGTTATGGAAATGGTCAACGTGTTGAAGCAGCTTTAATATTCCCCAGTGACAGCCGAAAAAGTGGTCCAGGCTTGGTGTCGTTTGTCAACGCCCGCAGTGGTTTCTTTACCAAAATCTATCAAAAACATTCAAGCCTTGAAGCGGAGATCGACTCTGTCATGATCAGCGGACAACCCGACCATGGAAATTCCGACGTTCCCGTCGCCGACCCGGCCCCGCCCCCGCCACGGGGGAGCCGTATGAGTGGGAGTCGGCACAAAGCGCGGGAGTTGACGTTGCAGGCCTTGTATCAAAGCGAAATTTCCGGGGATGGGATTCACCGGGCGGTGGATCAACTGTGCGAAGAGAATGCCAGTGGTCATGCGGATTTGCTCTATTTCAAGACGGTGGCCGCCGGCACCTGGGACCGGCGTGCCGAATTGGATGGCTGGATTGCCAAGGCGGCCATCAACTGGTCGTTGCAACGGATCTCCACGATTGATCTCAGCATTCTCCGTCAGGGTGTCTATGAACTCCTGGCCGAACCGGATTTGCCCATTCGGGTGGTGATCAATGAGGCCATCGAGTTGTCCAAGCGGTACGGAGGGGATGGTTCCCGGCTGTTTGTCAACGGGGTGATGGACCGTTTGGCCAGTCAGATTCGTCCGTCTGGGGTGGATCGGGGGCGGCAGACGTTGCCTCCGGGTTGTGAAGGGGCGGATCCGGACCAACCTGTTGTGACCACGCCGTGAATGGGGGCCTTTCATGACGATTGATCGAGTGGAGATGCCGATGGAAACGATGGCTTCGGTGGGGGAATTTGCCCTGATTCAGCGATTTTTTACGCCGCCGTCCGGGCCGTTGCCCCCCGGCGTCGTCCTGGGCGTGGGGGATGATGGGGCGGTGGTTTCGGTGCCCCGTACCCAGCAATTGGTGGTGACCACGGATACCCTGGTGGAGGGGATCCATTTTGCGGCGGATGCCGATCCGGTGTTGTTGGGTCAAAAGGCGTTGCGGGTCAATCTCTCCGACCTGGCGGCCATGGCGGCCCAGCCCCGCTGGTATGTATTATCCCTCTCGGTGCCGGGTGATACCCCGGTGGTTTGGCTGGAGGGGTTGGTTTCCGGGTTGCGGCAGGCCGCGCAGCGACCAGCGGGGGAGGTGGTCCTGATTGGGGGCAACCTGACCGGCGCGGCGCGGGGTTCCCTCAGTATTACCATTACTTTATTGGGGTTGGTGGGCAGGGATCGGGCGGTGACGCGGGGGGGTGCCCAGGTGGGAGACCATATCCTGGTGACCGGTACCATTGGGGATGCGGCGTTGGGGTGGGCGATTCAGCGGGGAATATTGACGGGGGTGGCGGCGGCGGATCAGGCGGCCTTGTTGCAGCGGCATCATCTGCCCGATCCACCGGTCGAGTTGGCCATCGCCTTGCAGGAATCCGCCTTCAGTCGTTCGGCCATCGATCTGTCCGATGGTTTGATCGCGGATCTGGGTCATCTGTGTCGGGCCTCTCGTGTGGGCGCGCGGGTTCATGCCGAGCGGGTGCCTCTCTCGCCCGCCGCCCGGCGGCAGGTGGAACAGCAGGGTCCGGCGTTGCTGGCGCGCCTCTTGGGCGGGGGGGAGGATTATGAGTTGCTGTTTACCGTTGCCCCCTCGGCGGTGGCGGCGGTCCATGTGTTAGCCGAGATGATGGGGGTGCCGGTGACGGAGATTGGAGTCATCACCGCCGGATCGGAGGTGGTGGTCACCCACCAGGATCAACCGTTGATGGTGGAGGCGGGGGGGTGGGACCATTTTGGGGGGGTGTGAGCGGGGAGGTCGGGGGCGGGTTGCTCTGGAGGGTCTGCCTGGGTCTCACCGGAAAAGGAGAGAAAAGTGGAGCTTGTTGGAATAAAAGAGGAAGCGCATCGACTGATCGACCAGTTGCCAGAGACCATGGATTGGGACGATCTCATGTATGAAATTTTTGTTCGCCAGGCCATCGAAGCCGGTGTTGCGGACAGTGAGGCTGGTGACATCACGGCTGTTGAGGAGGTTCGTGCGGCGTTTGGTTTATCTGGATGAAGGTTTTTTGGACCGATGGCTGTGTGGTGATTGGTTCAGTCATCTTCAAGATATTGGAACGCCAAGGGCAGTAAGCAGGATTGAAAGATTTAATGCCCCGGTCAGACCGTCAGGAGACGGATGGCGGTCGTCGGATCTCTGGAAATCATGCGCAGCAGCGTGCGAGCTGGTCCTGTTGGCCGGTTGCGGTGTTGTTCCCAATTTTGCAAGGTTTTTACCGGAACACCCAGGATGCGGGCAAACTCCCCCTGAGACACACCCACCGTATCCCGTATCGTTTTGGGTTCAACATCGGGAAACGTGGTGACCTTTGCCCCTTCCACGGGCTTATCGTGCATGTGGTCGCCCATCTGACGGACGCTACCCAATAAGAGGCCAAACGTATCTTCATCCATGGTCTATCACCTCCTGCATCGTGTCGGCCAAACGGCGCATCTGATCGGGTGTCAGATCTTCCTGGACATTTTTCGCGTAAGCGAACACCAGGTAGCACCAATCCCGATTGGACCACCAGTAATAAATCACCCGCCCACTGCTCCGTTTTCCTCGTCCTGCAAAAGCAACGCGCAGTTTCCTCAGCCCTCTCCCGCCAGGAATCACGCCCCCCGCCAGCGGGTTTTCCAGAATGTCCCCCTGTACCGTGCGCAACGCTTCGTCGGTGAAAGAAACCTGTCTCTGAAAGAGGGGTAGTTCGATGAAAATCAAGGTGAAAAGCGTACGCTATTCGCGTATACCTTGCAAGCGGTTTTTTTCAGGTTCTCTCCATTGTCTCAACCTCTCCTCCATCGCCGCCACCCGCTCCAACAGGGGCGGATGGCTGTCGTGCATCGAAGCCGGTGGTACAATCAGGAATGATTTACCATGATGCGTGTCGATTGGATTTGACGTGGAATGGCGGATCGTGGCATCATGGAATCAGGTGGTTTTCAACATCAGGAACAGTCAGGAGATTGCGTCATGGATACTCAATCACCATTGCAAGAGGAGATCGCTGCTTATCAAGCGATGGAGGCAGACCTAAGAAAACACCATCTTGGGAAGTTTGTTGTTTTCCATGGAAATGAATTTATGGATGCCTTTGATACATTTGACTCTGCGGCCTGTGAAGCAATCAAGAAATTTGGTCGTGGTCCGTACCTGATTCGTCGTGTTGCGGATCGTGTGGTTATGCCCATGCCAGCTTCAGTTGCATTTCGCCCGGTGGTGACACATGCCGCTTGCTGACGCGAGTCTTTTGAATGGGGAAGGAAGGTATGACCACGACCTGCTTATTGTCCACGGGCCAACGCTGCAGGTGATTGTTGGGCACCTGCACGTTTCGGATGTACCGACTCCTGAACAGTCTGAAACTGTCCATGCACTCATCGACACGGGAGCTACGGAGAGTTGTATTGATGTCGAGCTTGCCCAGCGTCTTCAGCTTCCGGTGGTTGATGTTCAGCCAGTGTCCGGTGTCGCTGGTACCAGTGACCATCCTGTTTATCTCGCCCGGGTCTCAATCCCGTCTCTGGATTTCTACCAGTATGGGCGTTTCACAGCGGTGGCATTATCGAGAGGTGGACAGGGCCAGTCTGTTCTTCTTGGCAGGACATTCCTTCAAAAGGTCATCATGATTTACGATGGCTTGCGCGCCCAGGTTACTCTCGCCAGCACCAAGATTCCTTGAGTTCAAGGACTCTTCCCCATCGTCGCGTTGACGGCTTTCTCTGTGGATGGTCGCCCATCTGACGGAGACTCTCCAACAGGTTGTCAAACCTCTTTTCGTCCATGGCGAATCCTCTCCTCCATCGCCGCCACCCGCTCCAACAGGGGTGGATGGCTGTAATGCAGCAGGACATAAAGCGGATGGGGCATCAGGTTGGCCAGGTTTTCCCTGGCCAAGGTTTTCAAGGCGGAGATCAAGGCCGCCGGTTCCGGTGCGGTCTCCACGGCAAACCGGTCGGCCTCGAATTCAAAATGGCGCGACAGCCTTTTAAAA
>CAIWLA010000378.1 GCA_903913345.1 uncultured Magnetococcales bacterium
CATAACGGGGACCGCTTCCGCCCTCTGGAACCATCCAGGTCAGGTTGCGGGTGGGAGCCATGATGTCGCAGGTTTTGCAATGCAGACAGTTGGAGCCATTGATCTGGAGTCTGGGCAGGCCATGCGCATCGGCCCGTATTTCAAAAACCCCGGCGGGACAGTAGCGCGTTTCTGGAGAACCGTAGCACACAGGATGGATGGCACCGGGCAACGTGCCATCCCTCAGATGCAGATGAACGGGTTGATCCTCCCGGTGGGAGAGGTGGGACAACGCGATGGAGGTGGTCCGATCAAAGGTGACCACCCCATCCGGCTGGGGATGGTGGATGGGATCCTGGCGATCCTTCTCCTCCAGGGCCGGGCAACCCCTTTTTGTCTGCAAGGTCCAGGGTGCCCGGCCACGCAAGAGGCCGCTCTCCAGCGCGGCATGGGCCAGACCCGGCCATAATCCCCATTCAAAGCCCGGACGAATATTGCGGGCGGCATACAGCTCCTGCCACAACCCGCTGGCCTGCAACCGGGAGAGATAGTGGGCAACCTCCCCGCCCCGCTGCGCCCTTGAGGGCAACCAGAGGGCATGAATCGCCTCGGCCGCCATCACCCCGGACTGTATCGCACCGTGAATCCCCTTCATCTTTTCAACATTGAGAAAACCGGCCGCATCCCCCACCAGGAGACCCCCCGGAAAAGCGAGTTCGGGAATCGCCTGATAGCCGCCCTCGGACAGGGTGCGGGCACCATAGGCCACACGACGCCCGGTGGCCAGGAGAGGCCGGATGGCCGGGTGGCTCTTGAAACGTTGCATCGCCTCGAACGGCGAAAACCAGGGGTTTTGATAGTCCAGACCAACGATCAGGCCGATGGCCAGCCGATTGTCTCGGCAATGATAGAGAAAACCACCCCCATACACCGCCTCCGGCAGCGGCCAACCCACGGTATGGACCACCTTGCCAACCACATGCCGCTGGGGATCCACCGCCCACAGCTCCTTGATCCCCAGGGCATAGGATTGGGGATGGCATCGCTGGCGCAAGGCAAACCGTTCAAACAGCATCCGGGTCAGGGAACCCCGGCATCCCTCGGCAAAAATGGTCTGCCGGGCATGGAGTTCAACCCCCTCCTGAAACGAAGGGGAGGCCTCGCCTTTTTTGTTCAACCCCCGTTTGCCGGTGACCACGCCACAGACGGCACCCTCCGGGTCATACAAAATCTCTGCCGCCGCGAAACCGGGAAACAGTTCCACCCCCAGCTTCTCCGCCTCTTCGCCCAGCCAACGGCATAACGCCCCCAGACTGACGATCACATTGCCCCGGTTGCCCATTCGCGGCGGTACGGGCAGGGCAAAGGCACGGTTGGGCGTCAAAAACAGCCGGTGATCCTCCGTGACGGGGGTGGCCAATGGTCCCCCCATCGCCTGCCCATTCGGCCACAACCCGGCAAGGGCCGTCGGCTCCATCACCGCCCCGGAGAGGATATGGGCACCGATGGCGGATCCCTTCTCCAACAGACAGACCGACCGATCCACGCCGTCTGCACGCGCCAATTGTTTGAGTTTGATGGCGGCACTCAGACCGGCCGGTCCCGCACCCACCACCACCACATCAAAATCGACCCGTTCACGGTTCATGGCCATTCCTGACAGAAAAACGGTTCAAAACAACAAAAAGCGGGCATCCGGTCTGCCCATCGCATTGACCAGGGGTGCATCCTCTGCTACCTTTGCCAGAGGATTCGGGGGGGCGATGGCTCCAGAAAAACATCCCACAGCCATGGATACGATCAATGCCAGAGACACAAAAGATTTTATCTCTTCAGGAACTCGGAGAAAAGGCCCTCTCCTATCGACAACAGGGCAAACGGGTTGTGCTCTGTCATGGCGTGTTCGATCTGCTCCATCCGGGCCACGTGCGCCACCTGCAAAAGGCACTCCAGATGGGCGATGTGTTGCTGGTGACCGTCACCGCCGACCCCTTTGTCAACAAAGGACCGGGACGCCCGGTCTTTCCCGATACCTTGCGGGCCGAGAGTCTGGCCGCCCTGGCCGCCGTCCATTTTGTCGCCATCCATCACGGTCCCACCGCCGTTCCCGTCATTCATGCGGTACAACCCCACATTTATGTCAAGGGCCAGGACTATAAAAATCTGGAACAGGATCTCACCGGCAATATTGCCCCCGAACAACAGGCCGTCGAGAGCCATGGCGGACGGCTCTGTTATACGGAAGAGATCATGTTCAGCTCCTCCCGCCTCATCAACGACTATCTGGATGTCTTCTCCCCCGCCACCAAGGAGTATCTGACCCATTTCAAGGCGGAAAACCAGGCGGACCAGATTATCAGCCGGGTCCAGTCGCTCAGAAAAAGTCGCGTGTTGGTGGTGGGCGAGGCCATCGTCGATGAATATTGCTACGTCACCCCCATGGGAGTGGTCGGCAAGGGGGTCAATGTGGTCGCCAGCAAATATGGCTCCACGGAACAGTTTGCCGGCGGTTCCCTCGCCGTTGCCAACCATCTGGCCGGTTTCGTGGACCAGGTCACCCTGCTGACCGGACTGGGCACCAACGACCGCCATGAACCCTTCATCCGTTCCAAACTGGCCGCCAACATTCAGCCGGTATTCTACTATTATGAATCGGCTCCCACCCTGGTCAAAAGGCGTTTTGTCGATGAAGGGATGAACAAACTCTTCGAGCTGTATTTCTATGAAGAGGAGTCCCTCTCGACCGCCATGGAGGCGGACATGTGTCGTTGGCTGGCCACCCAGGCGGCCCACTTTGACGTGGTCGTCGTCCCGGATTATGGCAACGGCCTGATCTCCCAGAAAATGGTCCAGACCCTGTGCGACCATGCCCGTTTTCTGGCGGTCAACACCCAGGTCAATGGGGGCAACCGGGGCTATCATGTCATCACCCGCTATCCCAGGGCCGATTTTGTCGCCATCAATGAACCGGAGCTGCGCCTGGCCGCCCACAACCGTTTTGGTTCGCTGGAGTCGCTGGCCCAGAAAATCAGTGCCGACGTACAGGCCAGACAGTTGGCCGTCACCCGTGGGACACTGGGTGCCCTGCTGCTGGACAACCAGACCGGCCTCTTTCACGCCACCCCTGCCCTCTCCACCCAGGTGGTCGATCGGGTGGGGGCCGGTGACAGCTTTCTGGCCTTTGCCAGTCTGGCACTGGGCAACGGATTCTCCCCAGAGTTGTCCCTCTTCCTGGGCAGTGCCGCCGCCGCTTTGGATGTGCAAATCGTCTGCAACCGGGAACCCATCACCCCCGTGCCCCTGTTCAAATATATCACCACACTGCTCAAATAACGGGGGGTCGGCATCACCGTGGATAATCCTTTCCCATCCGATCTGCGCGAGGCCATCGCCCTCTATCAGGCTGGCCAGATCACGGCCGCCGCCGAGGCCTTTGAAAACTGTCTGCTCCGCTACCCGGACCATCTCCACGTCCTGCATATTTACGCCCTGTTTCTGAGCGAAACCAAGACCTATGACCGGGCGATCGAACTCCTCTCCCAGGCACTGATCCTCCAACCCGATGATCCACAAATGTTGACCAGCCTGGGCATTGCCTGCAAAGAACAGGGCCGCTGGGAGGAAGGCGTGACCGTCCTCAAAAGGGCACTCACCCTGGCCCCCCATCTGGTGGAGGCCAATACCCACCTCAGCGAAATTTTCTTGAACCAGAATCAGCCCGACCTGGCCATCGCCTCTCTCCAACAGGCCCTGGCGGTGGCACCCCAGGATGTCATGACCCATTTTTTGTTGGCGAGGGCGTATGAGATCCAGCACAGAATGGTCCTCTCTCACCTCCATGCTGCCCTCTCTGCCCATTATTTGCAACCACAAACCTCTGGATATGTCGACAATGCCAACCATTGGGATGCCTTTTTTCTGGATGGTCAACAGGCACTGGAGACCGCCAGACAAAACCATCGGTTGCAGCAGACCATTGCCGTCACCGGGCGACAGATTTGCTATCACCTGGGAGAGAGGATGGCCGATGCCCCCCCCCATTGCATCCCGGTTTCCCCCTCCAATCTGGTCCCCTTTTTTAAAACGACCCGCTTGCGACCGCCGCACATCCTGATTTTCGACCTGAGAGATCCCGAACAGTGTGCCCTGGCAACCGAAATTGCCAAACTCCTGGATGCCATCGCCCTCTATCGCAAAACCGAAGCGTACCATCAGTTGTCCATCAGCAAACAGCTCGCGCCGGGCGTTCCGGCCCCAGGAGAGCCGTGGCGCATTTTTCTGCCCGCCTCCCGGTTGACAACCGTGATGCAATACTGCTCCGCCGGGTTGGCCGAATCCTTCCGCCAGGCGGGATGTGAGGTGTTGTTGGTCCGTGAAGAGAATGATATGGAAGGGCATGATCTCCTCCACGTGCAAAACGCATACAATGGATTCAATCCGCATATTGTGGTCCAGATCAACCATATCAATAACGACTATCTGCACGATCAGGTCTTCAATATTATCTGGTTCCAGGATCCCATGCCGGCCATCCGCGCCAAAAAGCCGCTTTATACGCGGGATCGGGACATCTTTTTTACCATGTCCAATTTTGAACCCCTGCTGGATGGCTGTCACATACACAACTATCAGGTTCAGAATCAATGTGTGGATAATAATATATATAAAACATATCCCGATGTGGTGCGCAGCAATAAAATTGTCTTTGCAGGCACCGACCCGGACAATGCCTTTGGCCATTTACTCTCTTCCCACCCACGGGTGGCCGACGATCTGTTTGCCACGCTGGATGCCATCACCGATGCCGCCCGGCAGATCACCCTCTCGGACCTGCACGGGGTGGCGGAACGCCATCAGATTGATTTCAATCCGGTTGTGTATGATCTGTTTTATTATTATGTACGCAAAAGGGCTGTACACTGGATCTGCTCCGCCGGGCCAGGCATGGCGGAGATATATGGCACACGATGGGAGAAGGATGCGATGGTGCAACCCTTCTACAAAGGTCAACTCACCCACGGGGAGGCGTTGGCGCGAATGTACTCCTCCGCCAAATATGCCCTGGTGCCCGCCTCCAACATTCTCCACCTGCAACGTCTGGGGGAGGTGGCGGCCTGTGGTTGCATCCCCGTGGTGTTTGATGTGCGGGCCATCAGCCGACCCCCCTTGTGGGAAAATGAGGTGCTCTATTTCAGAAACCGGCAAACCCTCCTGGAGTCTCTGCACCGCCAGCCTCCTGGGGATCCCGCCGCCATTGCTGACTATATGTCCTATGACCATTTTGCCAGAGATATTTTGGAAAAGGTCAACGCTTTCCAGAAATGAAATGAACGGGGCTTCGCCCCGGACCCCTACCCGGGGCTTTGCCCCTGGACCCCAACAGGGGGGATAATCCCCCCTGTACCCCCTGATAAATAAAAAAAAAAGGGTGGAGGGGGTCTGGGGGAGGCGGTTCACCGCCACCCCCAGAAATGGACGAA
>CAIWLA010000379.1 GCA_903913345.1 uncultured Magnetococcales bacterium
CCGGACATTTCCAGTTGCAAGGCATTGCGGACCCCCTCCGGGAGATCCTCCATGCCCAACTCGCCAATTTTTCGTGTCTCGACATGAATGCCTTCAATATCCATGTCGGCCTGATTGAGAAATTTGAGCACCTGCAACCGTCCCGCCGCATTCTGGCAAAGGGAGGCGGACAACTCCCGACCAATCTCGGAATGGGGACGAAAAACGCGCAATTTTTTGTCAAACCAGTCAAACACCGGGCGCAACGGGGCACTGTTCAGTTGTACCGCCGTGGAGAGAAAGAGGGCATTGCTGCGGGTGGCATCGCGCCACACATCCCGATTGCCGGGCAAAAACTTTTTGTTCAGGTTCCAGGTTTCCTGGCCGGACTCGGCATCAAAAAAACGTTCAAACCATCGTTGCGGGCGACCGTGGGGATAGGCCAACAGCCATTCATGCTGCACCCGTTCCCGATTGACGGCAAAACCGTACTGGTAGCGCACGCCGCCTTCGACAAAAATCATTTCAAAAATGCTGGGATCGCGTCCGTTGCGGCTGTTGAGCAAGAACGGTCGTACCTCGATGGCATCTCCGGCCTGCCCTTTGGCGGAGTTGAGGACGAAATCCCACATGAACAACGCGCCCCGGACAATATTGCTCTTGCCGGCCGCGTTGGGGCCATAGATCACCGCCGACTTGAGCAGACGCGGCAGACGCGGCAAGTCGGTGGAAAAGGTATTTTCTGGCAACTCCCGGTACAGACCGCTGGCGGACATGCTCAGGGTTTGCCGCTCGCAAAAGGAGAGATAGTTTCCGATACTGAATTCGATGAGCATGTTGCTCTCCCCCTATAGTTTCGCGGGACCGGTTTTCTGGTCCTTTTGCTGAGCGGACATCTGGCTGGCACCGCTGAAATCCACCTGAAACCGAGCCACATCTCCGGGCGGATTGACAAAAATGGCCTGGAAAGGCACCTGTTTGCCCGACCATGTGGATTCGGAGGGGGTCCGTTCCTGGCTTTGCAGATGAATCATGGCCTGGATGGCCTGTTCGCCGCTGCCGTCCAGAATTTTTTTGTCCACCACCCGCCCAGGCACCACCTGTACCGCCACCAGGGGGTTGTTTTTGCCATCCAGCAGGGAGACATGGACCCACGGCGGAAAGGGGGTGGAGCCGTTATTGGCCACCTCTCCCTGTACCAGCAGCAGATGCCCAAAACTCTGCTTCCGCCAGGAGGTTTCGATGGTGGAGAGCCGATACGGGCTGTGCCAGTTGAACCAGGCGTACTCCCACCAATCCGTGCGCAGAATGATCCCGGCGGTCAACGCCAGCAACAGGGCGGCGGCGATCCCCATTTTGCTCGACATCCCCCCTGGCCGGGTATCCCTGGCCACCGGCGCGACCCTTTTCTTGACCACTTTTCCAGGCACAGGGGGTTTGACGGCCATCGGTTTGCCGGGTCCAGGGGGTGACTTGCCCCCTTCCGGGAGGGGTCCGGCAACCAACAGACCCCCATCCGGAAGGCTGCCTTCCTTTCCGGGCATATCGAATTGCGGCTCTCTTTTTTGGACCTTGCCCGCCACAGCCGGAGGGGGGGCCTTGGCCTCCTCTTCCTCCGCCTCATCGGGCCAGGGTTCGTCCTCTTCCGGCAACAACTCGGCCTCACCCATGGGGAGAAAGGTCTCCTTGACGGTGGCCACCATCGCATCCTCGTCCTCCTCTTCCAGTGAGTCCTCGGCATACTCGATATGGGTGGCCAGTTGGGTGGCGGCGGACTCCTCCGCCTCCCGTTCGGTCAATGCCCCCTCCTCCACGCGCCCGGCCTGGGTGGCCAGTTGCGTATCGGTCTCCTCCTCCAACGCCTGCTCCCGCATCGCCTCTTCCGGTTCCAGCGGGATGGCCTCTTCCCCTTCCGACCCGTTTTGACCCGCTTCCAGGGCTTCCAGGGCACGCAATTCGGGATCGCCGTCTATATCAATCTCTTCCAGGTCAACGGATGTCGTTGCCCAATCCGCCTCTTCTTCCTGAACAGGGGGTTCCTCCTCTGGGTGATCCGTTTGCAGATCGTCCAACACCTCGGCCAGGTGTTCCGGCTCCTGGGCCATGGCGGCCGCTTCTGCCGGGTGATCGGGATCTTCATGGCGAGGGGTCTCTTCCTCGTCCAGGGCCAGATCCGCACTCAAGGAGAGGATCGCATCCCCCTCCCCCTCCCCGTCGGTCTCCTCTTTGTCCCACGCCTCCAACTGTTCTGCCAGGGACTCCTGATCGGGGTCAGCCCCGGCGGTGGGCAGATCGTGGGTGATTTTGACGGGATCGGCGGTTTTTTTGTCTGGATCCTGCGAAACTTTGACATCGGAAGGATCGCTTGCCGGTTTTTCAGCCCCGCGATCGGCAGAGGGATCCGGGGCCGCCTGAAAAAATAATTGGCCGCAACCAGCACACTTCAGATTGCGACCATTCGGTTGCAATATGGCGTCTGGTACGTCAAATTGTTGATGACACTTGTCGCACTGAACAATCACGGCACCACCCCAAAACTCCAAAAAAATGGGCCAATCCAATAGGGTCGCGGGAGAGACCCTCCCCCCGACAAAGCAAGCCTTGCGCCAACACGGACACCGTGGTCGCCGGTGGCTTCAGCCAGGCCACTGGACGAGCAAGGCGGCGGCGTCCCATCCAGGAGATGGCAGCCAGCGCAAGAATCTCCTTGAAATCTCCACGGCACTGGGCCTACTATGCCACCTTTCATGGGTGAAGAGCAACCAAAACCGCCATTGACCGCCTGCTTGAGGATTTCCATGTCTACTGCCACCGAGATTCCCCCCTCCTTGAAGTATACCAAAGAGCATGAATGGGCCTGCCACCGCGCCGCCGAGGTGGAGGTCGGTATCACCGCCTTCGCGGCCCACCAGTTGGGGGATGTCGTCTTCGTGGAGCTGCCCAAAGTGGGCGGCCTCCTCACCGCTGGACAACCGTTTGGTGTGGTCGAATCGGTCAAGTCGGTTTCCGATCTCTTTGCCCCCCTCTCTGGTCGGGTGACGGCGGTGAACACCACCCTGGAGACGGCCCCGGAGCGGATCAACGAGGCCCCGTATACCGATGGCTGGATCATCCGAATGCAACCGGACGATCCCCAGGCCTGGCAGGCACTCCTCTCTGCGGACGAATATTCTGCATGGATTGCCGACACCTAGACTTTTTTTGACCTTCGGTCGCAAAATAGAAAAAAAATGATTGACAAAACATTTTTAACTGTGTTAACTTGCAACCATCCAGTTGGTGGTCGTTATCTAACAGATAAGCAGAGCTTCAAAGCCAATGCCTCATCCATGCAGAATCAAAGCCTTACCTTCGTGGTACCAAGTCTCCTTCGCGGTTTTTCCCGCCTGTTTTGTGACTTACCCCTCGTCCGGTCTTAAGTTTGCCATGGGTCTGAGAATAAGCGTACTACCACAATCGTCTCTTTTTCCAGTAGGAGTTTGACAACATGGCAACTCGTGAAACCGGAACCGTTAAATGGTTCAATGACAGCAAGGGCTTTGGCTTTATTGA
>CAIWLA010000380.1 GCA_903913345.1 uncultured Magnetococcales bacterium
CTGCGATGAGGATGTCATCCCGCTTCAGGAACGCATTGAAACCGTCACGGATGAGTCGGACCTGGAGGAGGTCTACAACACCGAACGCCACCTGTTGTATGTTGCCTGCACCAGGGCGAGGGATCATCTCCTGGTCACTGGCGTTGACCCGGCGTCGGAGTTTCTCGATGATTTGAAAGGTACCCACGTCAAACAAACGGGAGCCGTTTGTTTGGATTCCGGGGAGACATTCCGGGAGTCAAGCGGCAAACCCACCACGGGCAAAGGAGGAGGATGACATGTGCCTTCCAGATGCAATTGAGATCTTGATGAACGGGATTGGGCCATGAGCGATCAGGCACCAAATGCCGACGATTATAGTGGTATTCATGACGCCATCGTCACGCTGCTGGAAGATGCCCGACATGCGGCATCGCGTAGCGTCAACGCACTGATGACCGCGACCTATTGGGAGGTTGGCCGACGCATTGTCGAGTCCATGCCGACTCCAGTGATGTGCTTACCCCAGAGCAGGCCATCAAAGACCCCTCTGTGCTGGAGTTCCTGAATCTCAAGGACGAATACTCCGCATCCGATCTGGAAGAGGCACTGATTCAACATCTGGCCGATTTCCTGCTCGAATTGGGTGACGATTTTGCTTTCGTCGGCCGTCAGTACCGATTGCGCATTGATGATATACTTCGCGCGGCCACAGATGACGATTTTAAAGATAAAGTCGTGACATCGCCACAATCTTACGTTAACATGTCGTCTCCGTATACCCAGTTGGCCAGGGTACTGCGGGGTATATCGATACCGGCCTGCACCAAAATTCCACTCTGGCGATACAGTGGCAACCCATCGGCATACTTGGAAACCACCACATGGGCCAACATGGCCGCCGTTGCCAACGCCTTGGGGATGAATCGCGGCGGCACCGGCGCAACCTTGACCCCTTGATGGCAGTGGGGGCAACCGTATTTGATGTGGACATGCCGGATTGCCCGGACGAGAGGCGTTTGAGTGGGATGGCATTGTTCCCCGGCGCATTGGCCGGATGCGACCTGTATCTGACCAAACCGATCCAGAAAAGGGTGTTGCCGGATCTTCTCCGCCAGATTGCATGCCAAACGGTCTGAAATTTTTCCGGGAAGTGGGGCGGTTTTGCCCGATTTTATTTGCAAAATTTGCTGTTCTGGCAAAAAAATAAGCCGCCGTGCAAAAATCTGCTTGACTTTCGTATGAAGGTGTTAGATTCTTTTCTTAACTTGCTTGTATTGCAAGTTAAGGTGCGTGAGTTTTGTTGTTTCCCCTTTATCCGACTGGAATGATCATGGACATGCGATCCGATTCAGACAAAACGGAAACCTTTGCCAGCCCTCCTCAAGAAACTCATGCCCAGGGAAAGGGCCATGAGTTCTTGCCTGCTTTCAATACGCCTCTCCTGACCATCCTCCTGGTGGACGACGATGGGGAGTTGACGGAGGTTGCCAAAGAAGTGGTGGCCAATTGGGGTTGGCCGGTGCGGCTTGTCGTGGCGCAGAATGGTTCCGAAGGGATACGTCTGGCGGGTTTGAACAGACCGGTGGTGATTGTCACTGACCTGATGATGCCCGATATGGACGGATTCCAGATGCTTAAAAATCTCAGTGAAATTCCGGATCTCATGGTGTCACGTGTTGTTGTGGTAACCGGGATGGACGATCAGCAGATCAAAGACCACGGCGATATACCGGCTGGCGTTGAGATATTGCACAAACCGACCCCATACGATCGACTTAAGGAAATTGTGCTGACTTCTACCATGTTTATGCCATCCGTCTGTTCGCAGTCTGTCCAGTAAACACATGCAGATTGTCAGCAACACTTTTGAGCATATTATATTGTATTTTTGCTGGTTTTGCCGTTCCATGAACAAGCGTATAAGTAAAAGAAAAAATTGAAGAAATTTTAGCGATCCAACTTGCATAACATGAAAATTCCGAAATAATTCGTATATGTGTTGCCTGGATGAGTACGGAATACCAGTGTTTGGAACATGTAAACGGGGAGATAACATAATGATTACACAAGAGATTAAAAAGTTCGCAATGGAACGGCAGGCAGAAAGTATCGTCTCCGCACAAAGAATGCAAAAATTCAAATCAGA
>CAIWLA010000381.1 GCA_903913345.1 uncultured Magnetococcales bacterium
AGTGGAGGGAAATAGCGCAAGGCAGTGAAGAGCATCCCGGCCACAGTCACAAGCATCAGTCCCATCCGAATGGTCATTCGGTACTCAAGAATTTCAATACTTCTCTGAAGATCTGTTTTTGTCACAAGATCCTCAAAACGTGTTTCCGTTTGCTTCATGACGGATACCAATGCCTTGGCATGGCCTTTGGCCTGTTCATCGGGCACACCAGACGCCTTGAGCTGCTCGGTAAATTCCAACGTGTCAAATGCAGTTGCGTGCATGGTCGTCTCCTTTCCAGATTACGAACAGATACAGACTACCAGGATTCCAGCGAAAATTCCAACAGAAACCGGGGAAAATTATTTTTCTGGGCTGTGGTTGAAACGGCGCGCCAACTCCAGCAGAATCTGCTCCGGGGTGATCTGGTGTGCGGCCAGCATGACCAGACAATGAAACCATAAGTCTGCGGTTTCATTGATGATGGCCTCGGTCTGACCGCTTTTGGCGGCGAGGAGGGTCTCGATTGCCTCTTCGCCGATCTTTTGCAGCATTCGGTCCTCGCCCTGTTGATAGAGTCGGGCCACATAGGAGTGTTCGGGATCGGCCATCCGGCGTTCCAGCAGTCGTTCGTACAGGTCGGCCAGGAGATGGGCCGCATCGGTTTTTTTCATGGATGTCCCCCATAGATGAGGGCGGGATCTTTTTCCACCGGGGCGATCTCCTGCCAGGAACCCCCTTTTGCCTCCAGATAAAAACAGTTGTGTCGTCCCGTATGGCAGGCCACCCCCACCTGGTCCACCAGCAGCAGCAGGGTGTCCCGGTCGCAATCGGTGCGAATGGCCTGAATTTTTTGAATATGGCCGGAACTCTCGCCCTTCTGCCAAAAGGCCTGGCGACTTCTGGACCAGTAGCAGGCGACGCCGGATATCAGGGTTTGCGTCAGGGATGCCCGATTCATCCAGGCCATCATCAACACCTCGCCACTGTCAAACTGTTGGGCGATGGCCGGAATCAGTCCATCGGCATTATATTTCAGGGTCTCCAGGTCGGGCAGTGTGGTCATGGTGCTCCTTTATGGTTCGATGGGGGAAGCGGGGCTAGAGACGCACGTTGACGCCCTGTTCCCGCAGATAGGCCTTGGCTTCGGGGATGGAGTGCTGGCGAAAATGAAAGATGGATGCCGCCAGGACGGCATCGGCCCCCCCCTGTTGGAGTCCCTCCAGCAGATGGCGCAGCGTCCCCACCCCGCCGGAGGCGATGACCGGAATGGTGACCGCCTCGGAAATGGCACGGGTGAGGCGCAAATCATAGCCCTGATGGGTGCCGTCCCGATCCATGGAGGTGAGCAGAATCTCCCCGGCCCCGTCCGCTGCCATCCGTTTGGCCCACGCCACGGCGTCCAGCCCGGTCGGTTGGCGTCCCCCGTGGGTGAAAATTTCCCACCGTTGGGGCAAACCCGCCTCATCCCAGGCGACACATTTGGCATCGATGGCCACGACGATACATTGGGCACCAAACTGGTTGGAGGCCTCCCGGACAAATTCGGGACGAAAGACCGCCGCCGTATTGATTCCCACCTTGTCCGCACCGGCGTTCAACAGGCGGCGAATGTCCGCATTGGTGCGAATGCCGCCCCCCACCGTCAGGGGAATGAATACCTGTTCGGCCGTTCGGCTGACCACATCCAGAATGGTGTCGCGATTTTCGTGCGAGGCGGTAATATCCAGAAAGGTGAGTTCATCCGCCCCCTCCAGGTCATAGCGGCGGGCCGCCTCGACGGGATCGCCCGCATCCACCAGCCCCTCAAACTGCACCCCCTTGACCACCCGCCCGGCCCGAACGTCCAGACAAGGGATGATTCTTTTGGCAAGCATGGTCTCTCGTTATCCCATCGATGGCTGTTGAACGATGGTCTCATTTAACCACTCCCTGTCCGGTCGCGCAACGGATGCGGATGGTATCGTCGATGAAACCCCCCGCCACCCGCCCAACCCTCCCCCCTTGCCATGGAATCAAAAAACGGCTCCATAAGGAGGATTTTTATCCTAAAAATTTTTTTGATCCATTAACTCTCTTGACAGGAAAGAATTCCCCAGGCACCATGCCAAATAAATTAGCATTTGCTCATGAACCACCACTGAAACACGATACCTTGAATATTGTCCTGGCCACGCGCAATCAAAAAAAAACGGAAGAGATCCGCCGCATCCTTGCGGGGACGGGCGTTTTGTTGCAAAATCTGACCGATTTTCCTGCCTGCCCAGATGTGGAAGAGGATGGGGTGACTTTTCAGGAGAATGCGGCCAAAAAGGCCTTGCAGGTGGCGGGGTTTACCGGCCTGACGGCCTTGGCGGACGATTCCGGGCTGGTGGTGGATTGTCTGGGGGGGGCACCGGGTGTCTGGTCGGCCCGTTATGCCGGTTTGGGTGCCAGCGATGCCGACAATGTGCACAAGTTGTTGCGGGCGGTGCGGGATTATTCGCCAGCGGAAAGGACCGCCCGTTTTGAGTGTGTATTGAGTCTGGCCCACCCGGACGGTCGCGTTTTTCACTTTCATGGCAGTGTGTTGGGCCATATTATTGATACGCCACGGGGTGTGAATGGCTTTGGGTATGATCCCGTCTTTGTCCCCACACCCTTTGATCAGACCTTTGCCGAGATGCCGGGGGCGCAAAAGGATGCCATCAGCCATCGGGGGCGGGCGTTGGTGGCCTTTGCGGCGGCGTTGCGCGAGTCGGTGGGGATGATGGGCTGAGTTTTTTTGTTGCTTTGCGTTATAAAATTCTTTTTGCTGCAAGGAGATCACTATGTCGAGACTGGTTCCCCCCCACGGTGGTGGTGCGTTGAAGCCGCTGTTGCTTGCGGGCGGTGCCCTGGCTGCGGCCATGGACAAAGCCAAAACCCTTCAGCCGGTGCGCATGACCTCGCGGGAGTCGTGCGATCTGATCATGCTGGGCATCGGGGCCTTCACCCCCCTGGATGGTTTCATGGGTCAGGCGGATTGGCGGAATGTGTGTGAAAAGACGCAGATGGCCAACGGCCTGTTCTGGCCCATTCCCATCACCCTCTCCGTCAGTGCCGAACAGGGTGCGGCCCTGAAACTGGGTGAAGAGGTGGCGTTGGTGGATGACGAGAGCGGCGAAATCCGGGGCATCCTCCGGGTGACGGAAAAATATGCCATCGACAAGGGGCTGGAGTGTCGTTCCATCTTTCAGACCGAAGACATGGAACATCCGGGCGTCCAAAAGGTGATGGAGCAGTTGCCCGTCAATGTGGCGGGTCCGGTGCAGGTGTTGTCGGAAGGGGAGTTCCCGGAGCAGTACAAGGGTATTTACATGCGTCCGGCAGAGACCCGTGCCCTGTTTGAAGAG
Source organism: uncultured Magnetococcales bacterium (assembly GCA_903913345.1). Taxonomy (GTDB): domain Bacteria; phylum Pseudomonadota; class Magnetococcia; order Magnetococcales; family Magnetaquicoccaceae; genus Magnetaquicoccus. Next base: position 3,354 of record CAIWLA010000381.1, read on the forward strand.
AAAAAATGGCACAAGGTGGCGGCCTTTCAGACGCGCAATCCCATGCACCGTTCCCACGAATTTTTGGCCAAAATTGCCATCGAGACGCTGGATGGGGTGTTGGTGCATCAGATCCTGGGCAAGCTGAAGGCGGGTGACATCCCGGCCGAGGTGCGTGCCGAGGCCATCAATGTCCTGATTGACAAATATTTTGTCAAGAACACCGTCATTCAGGCCGGTTATCCCATGGAGATGCGTTATGCCGGTCCGAAAGAGGCCCTGTTGCATGCGGTTTTTCGGCAAAACTACGGCTGCTCGCACCTGATTGTGGGACGCGATCATGCCGGGGTGGGGGATTATTACGGTCCTTTTGATGCGCAATACATCTTCGATCAGGTCTCCGAGGAGGATCTGAAAACCCGTCCCCTGAAAATTGACTGGACCTTTTACTGCTACAAGTGCCAGGGGATGGCCTCCATGAAGACCTGTCCCCATGGCAAGGATGACCGGTTGTTGTTGTCTGGGACCAAATTGCGCAAAATGCTGTCGGAAGGGGAACAACCGCCCGCCGAATTCAGTCGTCCCGAAGTGGTCGAGATTTTGCAGAAATATTATGCCAGCCTCTCTTCCGCCGACAAGGTGGAAGTCAAGTTGCACAAGGCGGCGACCGGTTAGAAAAAATCAGCAAACCCCGTTGCCCGCGAGCGGGTGACGGGGCATTCATATCATCCATCCATCACTCTTTTTTGGGAGAGGCCAACCGATGCCAAGCTGTGTAATCGCCGCCAAATGTGACGGCTGCAAGGGGCAGGACAAGACCGCCTGCATGTATATTTGTCCCAACAACCTGATGAAGCTCGACAAAGAGCGGATGAAGGCGTTCAACCAGGAGCCGGAGCAGTGCTGGGAGTGCTATTCCTGCGTCAAGATTTGCCCGCAGCAGGCCATTGAAGTCCGGGCTTATGCGGATATTGTGCCCTTGGGGGGTGCGGTTATTCCCCTGCGTGGTTCCGATTCCATCATGTGGACTGTTCGTTTCCGCAATGGCAATGTCAAGCGGTTTAAATTTCCGATCCGTACCACGGCGGAGGGTTCCATCGATCCCTATGCGGGCAAGCCGATGGCTGACCAGTCCAAACTGGATCAGCCCGGATTTTTCAACTCCGAGGGCGCGATGCCCACCATTTCCAATTAACCCGCGTCCATCATTGCATTAACTATTTGGGGAGTGAACACACATGGGAAGCTTTGGAAATCCTGATATCGTTGAGATTGAAACCGATATCCTGATCGTTGGTGGTGGCATGGCGGCGTGCGGATGTGCCTACGAAGTGATGCGTTGGGCACCGGCTGGAATGCGGATTCGTCTGGTGGACAAGGCCGCGATGGAGCGTTCTGGTGCCGTTGCCATGGGTCTGTCGGCCATCAATACCTATCTGGGCGATCAAAAACCGGAAGATTATGTGCGGATGGTGAGCAACGATCTGATGGGTATTGTCCGTGACGATCTGATCTTTGATGTGGGCCGTCTCGTGGACAATTCGGTGCAACTGTTCGAGGAGTGGGGTCTGCCCATCTGGAAACAGCCCGGCGACGAGGACAAGACCCTGAAAGAGGGTGGACAACCGGTCCGTTCCGGAAAGTGGCAGATCATGATCAACGGCGAGAGCTACAAGTGCATTGTGGCCGAGGCCGCCAAGAAGGCTCTTGGTATGGAAAATATCCAAGAGCGTGTCTTTATCGTCAAGCTGTTGCTGGATGCGAAAGAGGATAACCGCATCGCCGGTGCGGTCGGTTTTTCCAATCGGGAAGACAAAATTTATATCTACAATGCCAAGGCCATCCTCCTGGTGGCGGGTGGTGCGGTCAATGTCTTCCGTCCCCGCTCGGTGGCCGAGGGGATGGGTCGTACCTGGTATCCCGTCTGGAACTCCGGTTCGACCTATGCCATGGCGGCCCAGGTGGGTGCCGAATTGACCATGATGGAAAACCGTTTTGTCCCCGCCCGCTTCAAGGATGGCTATGGTCCGGTGGGGGCATGGTTCCTGTTGTTCAAGGCCAAGGCGACCAACTGCCGGGGCGAGGACTACATGGTGGTCAACAAGGAAATGTTGAAAGACTATCCCCCGTATGGTCTGGCCAAGGTGCCCGCGAGCTGCCTGCGCAACCATCTGATGATGAAAGAGATGCGCGAGGGTCGTGGTCCCATTTTCATGCGCACGGATGTGGCCTTGCAGGCTTTGGCGGCCTCCTATGAGGAAGAGTTCGGCGAAAAAGAGGCCAAGAAAAAGGTCAAGCATCTGGAAGCCGAGGCCTGGGAAGATTTTCTCGATATGTGCGTTGGTCAGGCCGGTGTCTGGGCGGGTGAAAACATTGAGCCGGAGAAGGTGCCCTCCGAATTGATGCCGACCGAACCCTATTTCCTCGGTTCCCATTCCGGTTGCTGCGGTATCTGGGTCAGTGGTCCGGCCGACATTGCCCCACCCGAATGGAATTGGGGTTACAACCGCATGACCACGGTGGAAGGGTTGTTCACGGCGGGTGATGGTGTGGGGGCCTCCGGGCACAAATTTTCCTCCGGTTCCCATGCCGAGGGTCGTATTGCCGCCAAGGCCATGTTGAAATATTGTGCGGACCACAAGGACTATACGCCCACCCACACGACCACCGCGCATGAGTTGGCCGAGGAGATCTATGCCCCGGTGCGTACCTTCATGGAGCATGGTGGTTACACCACGGCGGTGGACGTCAATCCCAACTATATCACGCCAAAAATGTTGCAGTCTCGTCTGCAAAAAATCATGGATGAATATGTGGCGGGTGTGGGCACCATGTATGTGACCAACAATGCCATGATGGAGATTGCGGTCAAAAAGCTGCACGAGTTGAAGATTGACTCCAAGAAGATGGTGGCCCGTGATCTGCACGAATTGATGCGGGCCTGGGAAAACTATCACCGCATCTATGCCGGTGAGGCCCATCTGCGCCACATGTTGTTCCGCAAAGAGACCCGTTATCCCGGTTTCTACTACAACATGGATCACAACTACATTGACGAAGAAAACTGGAAGTGCTTCGTCAACAGCCGGATTGATCCCAAGACCGGCGAGTGGTCCGTTTTCAAACGTGAGCACAAGGATCTGGTGACCAAGTAAGGTTGCTGGCCCGTTCGGGGGGGGAAGCGGTTGCGCTTCCCCCCTTTTTTTATTTGTTTTTTGAATGGTTGCCTTGAGGATAGCCAATGTCCGCCAACGAAACAGACGAAGAGCGCGACCGCGCGTGGCAATGGGATCCCGACATGCGGGACATGCCCAGGGAGGTGCGCAATGTGATCTCTCCGGTCCATTTGACGGGGGAGAACAGCTTGCAGTTTCGCTGTTATCCGGGCATTTCCTGTTTCAATCACTGTTGCAGTCGGATTGAAATTTTATTGACCCCCTATGATTTGTTGCGTTTGCGTCGGCGGCTTTCTTTGACTGCCGAGGAATTTCTCTATCAATATGCCACCCCCTATACCCTGAGCAAGGGGCAGTTGCCGGTGGCGATGATGCGGATGGACGAAGAGACGGGCCAGTGTCCCTTTGTCACCCCGGAGGGCTGTTCCGTCTACAGTGATCGTCCGGTGACCTGTCGTTATTATCCCCTGGGTTTGGCCTTGTTGCATCGGCAGCAGACGGCCGGGCATGAGGCCTTCTATTTTCTCGTCAAGGAGGCCTATTGTCAGGGCCATCAGGAGGCGAAACAGTGGCGGGTGGACGACTGGCGGCAGGATCAGGGGTCGGATGGTTATGATGAGCACAACCGGAAGTGGATGGAGTTGATCATCCAGCGGCGGTCGGCGGGGGATGCCACCAGTACCTCGCTGCCGGTCTCCGAATTTTTTTACATGGCCAGCACCAATCCGGAAAAATTTCGTCAGTTTGTCTTTGGTTCCAGCTTTCTGAAGCGGTATCAGGTGGATGAGGAGACGGCCGCGCGCATTCTCACGGACGACGAGGCGATGACGGAATTTGCCCTCTCCTGGTTGAAAAGCGTCCTGTTCGGGGATTCGGATGTGAAGGTCAGACCGGAGGCGGTGGCGGCGTTGAAGGGGGGGAAGGGTCGTTCGGAATCATGACCAGGCCGACACCAGCGGAGAAGGATGCGTTTTTCGCTTCCTGGTTTTGTGCCTGGGATGGTTTGTTTCCCATGAGATCTCCTGCTGCAAAAACACCGGCACCACCGCCACCACAGCCATGTGGTCACGATTCGAGGAGAGAGTTACCGCTTGCGGGAGAAACGGCGTTCCGGCCTGCTGAAAACCGGGACATTGGCAACCAACCATCAACCAGCATGACCGGAGGGGGGGTCAATTCTTCGTGTCGCTTGACACTTGTCCTGCGTCATGGGTTCACGGGGTTGCCCACCACCTTGAGAACCTGGATTTCATGAGCCGGAAGCCCTGGAGCGGTATGTTGAATGCTTTTCCAAATAAAACCGCTGGATACATCAACCCAGTAATGGTCGGTAAACGTCCATTTTTTGTCTGAAGTGCGCTGCTCACTCGTCAAATGGAGGGTATCAAACTTTTTTCCGACAATCTCTATGGTTTCCTGGCCCATTACAACAAATTCGGCATGGACGGTAATGCCGTAATGCTTTGTAAAATCAATAATATATGAAAAATTCCCCTCTTCCCATAACCGGGTCTTTTTCCTGAACAAATCGCCGTTCAGGGGCACGGTGTTGACTCTATCGACACCAAAGCCGATCGTCTTGACCACCAAACCATTCCGGGTGACAAGTACGGTTTTGTCACTGGAGTACCAGTACCAATCTTCTCCACGGACATCGCCCAGAATAAGCGTACCACAGGCATCACCAATTTTGACAAATAATTGGCTGTATGGTAGGGTGTCGATTTGGTCTCTGGTGGGAGACAAATCGCACTTTTTTGTCTCCGCACGATAGGCCAACTGCAGAGTCTTGACGGTTTCGCACCCGGCGAGCAGACCGCCCAGACCAAAAACCACCAAAATGACGCGATGCAGATAAGGAGACATGATTGATGTGGGGCTTCTCGTGGCTAGTGATCCGTTTACCGTTGTTGAACCATATCCCGTGTCGTGCCATCTTTGCAAGCAT
>CAIWLA010000382.1 GCA_903913345.1 uncultured Magnetococcales bacterium
AATACCCCCCCCCCAGTCTGGTCACCCGCTTGTTTGCAAGGTTATGGGTGTTTACCTTTGGCCGAAGGGGATACGGGCGGTGCGGACTTTTGGGTCTCTCCCCGACTCTCCTCCCCCCCTATCCGGCTGGCACCGAACTCGCCGATCTCATTTTCAATCAAGATCTTTTGATCGGGAGAAGTCGGCGGTTCCGCCAAAAGCGCATCCCGAAGTGTACCCATTCGGGCGAACAATTCATAGGTGCTCTTGGTATAGGTCAGTTCCTCGAACAGGAGACCATTTTTGGCCGCAAACAGTTCATTTTCCGAGTTCAAGACATCCAGCAGGGTGCGCTTGCCCATTTTGAACTGGTCATGATAGGAGGCGGTGACCTGCTTGCTCACCGCACAGTGCTGCCTCATAAAGCGGATGCGGTTTTGGGCCATGGTCACCCGGTTCCAGGAGTCCCGGGTGTTTTCCTCCAGGGCACGCTGAGTCTTTTCCAGATTTTGCCGGGCCTGTTCCAACAGGTTGCGCTGTTCCCGAACCCTGGAGAGATCCGCACCGCCGTTAAATGCATTGACGTTCATGCGTACCATGGCAGCGGCCGACTTGGCATACCCCTCGGCACCGCCCACATTGGCATTATCGCTGGCGGTCAGTTCCATGTCCACTTTGGGGTACAGGGCCGACTTGGCATTTTCCAACCCGGATTCCGCAGCCGTCACGCCCAGGCGAGCCGCCTGCAATTCGGGATTGTTGCGCAAGGCCGTATCCAGAGCCTCTTCCAGCGATTTCGGCAACCGGCTTTCCGGTGTCAGAGGCCGAACCATCTCACTCTCTTTCAGGGGGGGCAGGCCAACAAGCTCGGTAAATTTTGCCTGGGCATTTTCGTAAGCCGCCTGATTGCTGGCATGATTGGCCGAGGCCAGGAAAGTTCGGCTCTTGGCCTGGTGGACATCTGCTTCGGTGCCTGCTCCGCCTTCAAACTTTCTCTGCACCTTGGACAAAATGCGTTGATGCAGCAAGACATTGTCTTTGATCAATTCCAGTTGGATATATTTCATCACCAGTTCGACATAGGCCTGAACCGCCAGTAGAGCCACATTGTCGGAGGTCAATTCCAATCTGGCCTGGGCGGCTTGCAGTTGCGCCTTGGCCTGCGCCACCTTGGTGCGAACATCAAACCCGTCAAACAGATTTTGCCGGACAACCACGCCGGTCTCGCCCCGATTCATGGTCAGGGGATCCCTGTTTGGGTTTCCAGTGGCAGCCCGCGTCGTGGTATTGTCTGAGGTTTCTGGTCCATAACCGGCAGTAAAGTCCACTTTTGGCAAATAGCCGGAGAAGGCCTGTTGCACCTTTTGATCCAATGCCTTGCCGTATTCCTCAGCCGCCTGCACGTCCGGGTAGGTTTTCACGGCCAGATCCGCCGCTTCCCGAAGGGTGAGGCTCCATGCCGGGACAGATTGAAAAGATAAAATAAACCCCGCAACCAAGGCCAGCATGCGTTGACGATGGTTGCCCATTTTTCTCTCGGTTGTAGCCATGAATGGTGCGGCTCCTCTCTCTTCTCTAAAGTGTTCAGCGGGTTTTGTTGTGGAGTCTCTGGCCCGGACGCAACGGCGCACGAAAGATCAGAGCAAAAACCACGCCACTCACATACCCGCACGCTGAACCAACATCCGGCGGAGTGTAACACAACATTCCAGAGAGGGCAAGCAATCAAGATGGGGGCATGGCGGCATTTTGTGGCGAGTTGCCCGGAAAGTCGGCCTTTTTTGGCGGGACAAAGTCCCCCGTTGTCGGGCTGAAGGGGATCGAAAAACGGCAGGAACTGGAGGGGGCGATTCTCTGCCCCCTCCAGGCGTCACGCATTCAAAGGAGCGGTCAATGTTGTCCTGTCATCCGGGCAACGAGCACCGGACTCAGGCACTGTAATACATTTCAAATTCGACGGGGTGTGGCGTATGCTCGGTGCGATGGACTTCGCCCATTTTCAATTCGATCCATGCATCAATCAGGTCATCACTGAAGACACCGCCCTTTTTGAGATATTCCCGGTCGGCACTCAAGGCGTTCAAGGCATCCCGCAACGACCCGCACACCGTGGGAATGTTTTTCAACTCTTCGGGTGGCAGATCATAGAGATTTTTATCCATGGGCGCACCGGGATCGATCTTGTTCTCGATGCCATCCAGTCCCGCCATCAGCAGGGCAGAAAAGGCCAGATAGGGGTTGGAGGCCGGATCGGGAAAACGAATCTCGCACCGTTTGCCTTTGGGCGATGTGGCCGCCGGAATACGAATGCTCGCCGACCGGTTGCGGGCGGAGTGCGCCAGCAGCACCGGGGCTTCAAAGCCGGGAATCAACCGCTTGTACGAGTTGGTGGTGCTGTTGGTGAAGGCATTCAGGGAACGGGCATGCTTCTTGATGCCGCCGATAAAATGCAGGGCCAAATCCGACAGATCCGCATAACGGGAGCCGCCAAAAAGCGGTTTGCCATCCTTCCACAACGACATATGCACGTGCATCCCGGAACCGTTATCGCCGCCCATGGGTTTGGGCATGAAGGTGACGGTCTTGCCCGCATTATGGGCCACATTGTGGACCACATATTTGTATTTCTGAATATTGTCGGCCATGTCAAGCAAGGCACCAAACTGCATGTCAATTTCGCATTGCCCGGCCGTTGCCACCTCATGGTGATGAAATTCGATGACAATACCCATCTCTTCCATCATCATCGCCATTTCGGAGCGGAGATCCTGGAAGGAGTCCACCGGCGGCACAGGAAAATAACCGCCCTTGATGCCGGGCCGATGGCCGGTGTTGCCCTCTTCATAGTCGGTATCGGAGTTCCAACTGCCCTCTTCCGAATCAATGTAGGACATCACGCTGTTGATACTGACCTTGTAGCGCACAGAGTCGAAGATGAAAAATTCCGCTTCCGGTCCGCAATAGCAGGTATCGGCAATCCCACTGAATTGCAGATAGGCCCCGGCCCGTTTGGCCACCGCCCTGGGATCACGGCTGTAGCCCTCACCGGTGAAGGGATCCACCACATCGCACACCAGAATCATCGTGGTGATATCGGTAAAGGGATCCAATACCGCAGTGGCCGGATCGGGTTTGAATACCATATCCGACTGGTGAATTTCGCACCAACCGGCGATGGATGAGCCATCAAAACCAAAACCGCTTTCAAAAACCTCCTCGGTCAACCGTCGCGCCGGGGTGGTGATGTGCTGCCATTTGCCGTGAAAATCGGTAAACCGAAAATCCACAAACTTGACATCGTGTTCTTCAACCATGGCCAAAGCCTTGCGAATCGCATCTTGGTCAGACATGCCGGGTTCCTCTTCATGTGGAAAGATGGGTGGTGGAAAAGAGTAAGCTATAGATTGTAACCTTTTTCGTCGTGAAATACCAAGTCCAATCCTTCGGTCTCCTCTTCTGTGGAGACTCTCAGACCGATGGTGAGATCGATCCCTTTAAAAATCAAGTAGGTGAAACCACCGCTCCAGGCCATGGTGGCAACCACGCCCAGGGTTTGCACCCAAAGCTGGGAGGCCATTCCTGCTCCAGAGGGATATCCCAGCCCCCCCAACGCGGGGGCGGCCAGCAGGCCGGTCAGGAGGGTGCCCAGGATGCCACCCACCCCGTGAACGGGCGAGACATCCAGGGAGTCATCAATAAAAAAGATGCGTTTCACAATCTGCGTGGCATGATAACAGACAAACCCGGCCAACAGACCGATGATCAGCGCACCAATGGGTGTGATAAACCCGGAAGCGGGCGTCACCGTACCCAAACCGGCCACCATGCCCGTTACAATACCCAGTATGCTCGGTTTGCCATGACGCACCCATTCCATGGTCATCCAGGCGAGGGAACCGGCGGCGGCGGCCATGTGGGTGACCAGCAGGGCCATCCCCGCTGCCCCGTTGGCGGCCAGCGCACTGCCCGCATTAAAACCAAACCAACCCACCCATAACATGGCCGCGCCAGTGAATACCATGGTCATGTTGTGCGGCATCATAAGGGTGTGGGGAAAACCCCGGCGTTTGCCGATCATCAAAGCCGATACCAGAGCCGCCATTCCCGCATTGATATGGACAACGGAGCCACCGGCAAAATCCATAAAACCCATCCTGGCCAGCCAACCGCCACCCCAGACCCAGTGGCACACTGGGGCATAGACCAGGATGATCCATAAAACCGCAAACCAGAGCACCGCAGAAAATTTGATCCGTTCGGCAAATCCCCCCAGCACCAATGCGGGGGTGATGATGGCGAAGGTCATCTGGAAGGAGGAAAAGACCGTTTCGGGGATGCCATTGCTCACCGAATCGACTCCCACGCCGAGGAGGAAAATCTTATCCAGTCCACCAATCCAGTCTTGCGCCGCACCACCATTCCCGAAGGCCAGGCTATAGACAAACGCAAACCAAAGTATCGATACCAGGCAGGTGATGGCAAAGCATTGCATAAAAATGGACAACACATTTTTGGTGCGCACAATGCCCCCATAGAACAGGGCCAATCCCGGCAAGGTCATGAAGAGCACCAGAGCGGTCGCGGTGAGCATCCAGGCCGTGTTGGCCATGTTTATACCCTCCTCCGCGCCCCAGGACAGTGCAGGCGTCAGTAGGGTCAGCAGCAACAGCCAGTAGTTCATGTTTACCTCATTTTATCCGTAGCCCGTTGACAGGAGGATCCGTTGTCCCATGCATTGCGCGTACACGAATCAACTCGTTCCTGCTAAACAAAAAACGCGCCACAATGATAAATGATTGGCATGTCGTTGTTTTTTAAAACATCCCCGTCAGACCCGCCGGTTTTTTTTGCTTTGCAGCAGACTAAAAAACAGGCAGAGTGCACCATTTTTAGGCACACACAGCTATAGAGTTGTGCATCCCAGGCAAAGAGTCACCGTGAGGCCAGTCCGATGATGGTCCGGTAATCATTCCGGTATGCTTCCCGATCGAGGGGATACCCAAAATGGCAGGGCAGGGTGCGACAGTAGGCGTGATCGGTGACAAAATCCAGGATCAACCGGTAAATATTAAAGTGAGCAAATTTTTCATACCGTTCCATCTTGCCCCCCCTGAAAACCAGAAAGCGATTGACCAGCAGTCGATCGGAGACATTCTGAAAATAACCCATCGTGTCATAGTCGCCAATGCCGCCAGGCAGTGGGGGTAAATGGTCGCTGACCAGCACAATGAGGGCCGTCGGATCCATCGCCATCAGGCGATTGAGATAACCGGCCAGAGCCTTGGTTCGATAATAATATTGATTGATGATTTTTTCAACGCCATTGGGTAATTCTGGAGTATGGAAGAGGGGAGGACCGGCCCTGGAATCCAGTTCAAAGGGAAAATGTCCATATATGGTCAGCAGATAATTAAAGAATGGCTTTTTTCTCGCCAGCAAACGCTCGACATGTCCCAGATTTTGCGCAAACAGATCTTCATCAAAGAAAAATTCGTTATTTTCCTCTTC
>CAIWLA010000383.1 GCA_903913345.1 uncultured Magnetococcales bacterium
ACATAATACCAATTTATTGATATTATGTTAATTTTTCATTCCCCCTCAGATCGGGTTCGGGCGCGCTGCACCCATTTCCTGCGGAAACTGGCTTTTGGTAAATCGCGCTCTACAGGCAAGGGCTTTGCCCCTGCACCCCACCAGGGGGATAATCCCCCTGGAGCCCTGATAATGAAAAGGATCTGCGGGGCAGAAAGGGCATTACGCCGGCAGACGCAGATCCTGTCCCACCGGGGTGGAGAGAAAAAAGGCCCGCAATTTTTCCAACGCCCGCTTTTCCACCTGACGCACCCGCTCCCGACTGATGGACAGGGTCAGGGCCAGAGACTCCAGGGTTTGCGGAGAGTCCGCCAGATAGCGTGCCGCAATAATCTGCCGCTCGCGGGGCGTGAGGGCATCACAACCCGTCCGCACCAACCGGTGCAGCCACTGCTGCCTCTCCACCGAAAGCAGTTGCCGTTCCTGATCGGGGCGATGATCGGGAATCTGTTCGAGCCACTCGCCCCCCTCCTCCAGCAGAGGCTGGTTGAGGGATTCATCGTGACCAACCATGCGACTGTCCACCTCCAGAATGGTCTCCACATCTGTACCAAATTGTCGCGCCAACTTTTCGGCCTCTTGCCGATTGAGCAGGGCGGCGGTGGACTTGGTCTGGCGCAGTTTGAAAAAGAGTTGCCGTTTTATCCGGGTGGTGGCAATCTTGACCATGCGCCAGGAACAGAGGATGAAATCGTGGATGGCGGCCCGAATCCACCAGATGGCATAGGTGGCCAGCCGGTAGCCCCGCTGGGGATCAAACTGTTTGACCGCATGCATCAACCCGACCGTCCCCTCCTGCACCAGATCCGGAAGGCTCACCCGATAATGGCGGTATTCCTGGGCCGTCTTCAGCACCAGACGCAAATAGGCATGAACCAGACGATGGGCGGCCTCCCGATCATTGTCCCTCTGGAAACGGGTGGCCAGTTCATATTCCTCGGTGGCCGTCAGCAGGGGAGCCGCCAACGCCTGCCGGACAAACTGACGGAAACCGGCGTCATGCTCACCCAGGGCGAGATCATGCACCCCAGCCACTTCAGAAAAAGTGCTCATTTTTCCAAAATCTCCCTGTATAATGGTTCCATCCATTCTCCAAACGACACCCCATCCCCCCATTAGATAGGGGTGACGGACTATCGTTGCAAGGGGGTTAAGTTATTTTTTTCTTTGCCCCTTGTCCCGCCCAAACGATGGCCTATCTCTTCGGGTAAGGCCGGTCGGTTGACCGACCACAGACAATACAAGACGACCCATTATTCAATACAGGAGAGACCTCATGTCCATGCTTGTTCACTATGACCCGTTTCGCACCGTGCGGACCCTCCAGAATGAGATCAACCGGCTTTTCGACCGGGATCTGGATGAGTCCAGTGGCATGATGACCCAGTGGCCGCTGCGGGTGGATATCCGCGAAGAACCGGAGCAGATTGTCCTGCAGGCCGACATTCCCGGCATGGAGCAAAAAGATATTAAAATCCATGTCGAAAACAATCAGTTGACCATTGCCGGGGAACGCACGTTTGGCGACGAGAAAAGACGGGATACCTACCATCGGATCGAGCGGGCTTACGGCTTTTTCAGCCGCACCTTCCAACTGGGGGGCCAGACAAACCCGGAAAAGATTCAAGCCTCCTACAAAAACGGGGTACTGGAAATCATCCTGCCCAAGCGGGAAGAGTCCAAACCCCGATCCATCGAGATACAGGTGGCGTGATCGAACATCGGCTCCGCCCCCAACCCCACCAGAGGGCCTCGCCCTCTGGACTCACACCGGGGACCGATGGTCCCCGGACCCTTGCAGCAATGGCATTCCCTATCCGCGCGACAAGAGGTTATCGAAGGGATCTGGATCGTTGCACCATTTTTTTAGTGGCCAAGAGGGGGATCTCTGCGGTAGAAATGGCCGCTTTCTGTGCCATCCGACCAGGCTGGAGGATCCCCCATGACCCACTGTGATGACCAACCACCCCACGACTCGCCGCCGGAGACCGCCGGGAAGAATCACCCGGTCGCCCCCCTGACCCCCAGGGGACGCAAAAAGGGGAAGATTGGCCCCCAGGCCCAGGCCCGTCTGGAACAGATGCTGCCCGAACTCCTCCTGCCCAGGACAGCGGATCGGGCAGGGTTGCTCACCTCATGGGGGGCCGACCCGGAACGGGCACGGCTGTTCCTGGAGATCGGTTTTGGCAATGGCCACGGGTTGGCCACCTGGGCGACCCGCCATCCACAGGATCGCTTCATCGGCGTGGAGGTCTTTCTGGGGGGGGTCGCTGGTCTGCTGTGGCGTATTCAGCAAGCGGAACTGACCAATATTCGGATCTCCACCCAGGATGTCCATGTCGTGTTGCGGGAGGCCATTCCATCCGCCAGTCTGGATCGGGTCTTCATCCATTTTCCCGATCCATGGCCCAAGAGGGGTCATCATAAACGGCGGTTGATTCAAACCGAATTTTTGGATCTGCTCGCCACCCGCCTGCGGCCCGGTGGTCAATTGAGCCTGGCCACGGATTGGCCCCACTATGCCCAGTGGATGCAGGAGGTGCTGGCAGGACATGAGAAATTTGATCGCCCGGAGAGATCCAAACCCTTTGACCCGGAACCGGAGGATTGGGTGGAGACCCGATTTCAACACAAGGCCCTGGAGGCCGGTCGGTCGGTATTCCACCTCCTGTATACACGCTGTGCAACGTGAACGGATCGCATCGACCTCCCCGTCAAGTGCCCTTTTTGGTCTCTTTTATGGTTTCATGATCTCTTTTATCATTCATTGAATCCTTCTCGCCCCGTTGACTCAACCTCTGAGCCTGGATGAATGCCACCAATTGACCAAGCAGCATAGTGGCCTCCGTGAGTTCTCCCAACCCGGTAAAGGCGACATGATACAGCCCCTTGCCGCTTTTGCCCTTGACGATCCCCTCCACAGTGGTATCCACACGATCTTCTTCCTGTTGAAGATCGCCCCATTCCAGGTTGATGATGACCTTCGCCCCCACCTCCATCGGGGCTTCATCGGGGGGGATCGTGAAGGAACAGCCCCCCATGCCCACATCGTGCAGGTCTGGATCGGACACATAACACCCGGCCTCCCGGACCACCCGGAGACAGGTATCCGCATCGGTCGTCAGGATACGGAAATACTCCCGCTGTCGTCCCACCTTGGTGAGACGCTCTGGATAGGAGACGACCCATCCGGTCGCCAACGCGGAGCGCACGACCAGATCCGCCCGGTAATGCCAGCCACGGGAGGCGAACATGACGGTCAGCTCCTGTCCCGGCTGCATCTTTTGTTCGTCTGGAGAGGGCACCAGATTGTGGAGGATCAGCAAGGGTTCCACTGGTTCGGTCGCCTCGGCCTTTTTCGCGGCGGACTGCCAGGGTTTTGCCACGGGGGGTGGCGGCGGGACTTTTCCGGTGGCGAGCGGTTGGGGTTTGGCCGTTTCGGTCGGTTGGGGCTTGGTCTCTGCGTCCGGTTGGGGCTTGGCCGTCTCGGTCGGTTGGGGTTTTTCCTCATCCAGCTTGATCTGGCAGGAATAGGAGACCCCCCGTTCATTTCGCCTGAAATAGACCCCCCCCTCCTGTTCCGCCACATCCTGGAGGAGGCTTTTGAGTTTATCGGGGTGGGTGATGACGGCCTCTGCCTGCTCGTCATCCTTTGGCACACGACCCCCTGCCGGGGAAGCGGACCCCGATTTTCCCCACGACAACAGCCAGCCAAAGAGGTTTTTTTTTGGCCGGTTTTCTGTGGATTCTTTTGTTGACACGGCTCAACCTCCCACAGGTCGCGTGGTGAGATGCCAGAAAAAGCGACCTGTCCTGCCCTGCCTCAAGAGGAACGGACACGCCATCGCAAACTCAAGATGGACAACAACGAACCAAAGCGGACGGGTGACAGACAACGGACGCCACCGATTGTCTGCATTCTACCAAACAGGGGCCAATAATGGAAAAGAAATAATCGCCCCATCCCCCATTGTTCATGGCCATCCATCGTGCCACCCGCTAAAGCACTGGCCCCCTCCTCCCGGATGTCACGATGGATCCGCCAGCACGCTGTCCAGGGTTGGGGCGTCCAGGATACGGAGGCTCCACTCCTCCAGGATGGACAGATCGGCATCGGTAATCTTCTGGCTGGCCCATGGGGGCAGGTCGCCGAAGCGACGTTGGAGTTGGCGGGTCAATGTGTCCG
>CAIWLA010000384.1 GCA_903913345.1 uncultured Magnetococcales bacterium
ATAATATAATATTTTTCAACTTTTCGTGCGGCAACAAAAAAACCGTCTGCCAGCCTACCCAGAACCTTGAACAGGGCAACGAGCACACTCGGCATTTGGGTATCGTTCAAATGCCAAATGACCGGCACATGGGCAAGCCTGCCAGCAATAGGCCCCTTGATCTGCCAAGCCCCTCCACTCACATGCAGTAAATCGTACTGCCCCCGCTTCAACGCACGCCAAAGATGGAAGAGATCGAAGGCAAAAGTCAAGACATAGACCAGCAGCGTATACCACCCGCGACCCAATCGGTGCAGCGACAATGCTCTCCAAGTGACCCCGGCCTCTTGCAAATTTTCGCAAAAACGCTCGGAGTCGCGTTTTGGCAGCAGAACTGTCGTCTCGACTCCATACGACTTTAACGCACCCGCCACTAAAGCAATGCGCTTTTGCGGTCCACCCCAACGCCCCTCTTCGATTAAATTGGCCACCCGCAGTGGGCGAGTATCACCGATCAGGCCCATTTCGTTCCACGAAATATCTTATGAGTTGCAATCGCGTCACGATACTTGAGTACTGTTTCCATCATCTGCACCAGCACCTCTTCGGTCAGGAAATTGGGTTCCAGTCCGAGTTCAAGCAGACCCGTATGTTTAGGGTTGTAGTAGTGTTCTTCCAACTCCTTTCGGGGATTTTCAATGCTCTTGATTTGTACCTTCAGCCCCAAAACCTTCCCGGCGGACTGAACCCGGCTCGATAACTCATTCACACTAAATATTTCTGTGAATTGATTAAATATCCGCAACTCGCCTTTGTCAGCGGGATTCTCCAGTGCCAGACGTACACAGTTCAGCGTGTCTTTAATGTGGAGATAACCCCGGGTCTGACCGCCCTTGCCGTAGACTGTCAACGGGTAATTGGCAACCGCTTGGACAATAAATCGATTCAACACCGTCCCAAACAATTCGTCATAGCTGAAGAATGGTTGCAAGTTTTGATTCCGTCCGGATTCCTCGGTGACAGTGCCATATACTGGCCCCTGCATCAGATCGGTTACCTTCAAACCCCATGTCCGCACGTAATACCAAAGCAAATCGGTATCCATGATCTTGGTGGTGTGGTAGAGGCTGCCCGCCTGTCGAGGATATAGAAATTTGTGCTTGCGACCATTGTGCTGAACATCGAGCCAGCCTTCTTCAATATCAATATTGGGAGTACCGTACTCTCCCATCGTGCCCAATTTCACAATATGAGCATCTGGACAGATTTCGCGCACAGCAAAAATCACATTCGAGGTGACAGCCAGGTTATTACTGATCGTCAATGTGGCGGCCTCGCGTCGCAGCACGGAATAGGGTGCAGAGGGCTGCTCGGCATAATGTACAATGCCCGTGGGCTGAAATTCTCGAAACACTCTGGAAATAAAATCCCACTGACCCAAGTCCCCTATAAAACAGGTAATCTCTTTGCCAGAGTCTTCTTTCCAGGATCGAATCCGTTCATGCAGGTTTGGGACCGGGTACAGTGGCTCGACATCCTCTTCTCGCATCAAAACGCGCCGCAAATAATTATCGACGACAGCGACCTCATGTCCTTTTGCGGAAAGATGCATGGCTGTTGGCCAACCAAGATACCCGTCACCACCGAGAATAAGAATACGCATGGTAAATTTCCCTGATTGAAAGTCGATTTAGCGCGTGATGCTCTTGGGGAAACAAAACAAAAAATGATTTTTAGCGCGCCAAAAACGGCCAAACACTAAATGTATTAATTGATGGAATCGTCCATTCATGACATGGCGACCAAAAACTCAAACCGAGACAGTCGTTATTATTTTTCTTCTTTATCCCCCGGCCAATATCGCCGACTGGTCTTCTCGATCGGGGCATTCAGCAAATTATAAGATTTTAACAATATTCTTATCTCGTTCAAGCTGAGAGCAACTTCCTCGGCTGAAACGTAAGGATTGGTCACATTCTCATTGATCAGATCCGGGTAGTCGTAGTGAATGGAGTGGTAGATGCCTCGGAAGGCGGGCAACACGCTGAAATAGTGGCGCAATTCAAGAGTGCGGCGGGTCTCCTCCGGGCTCATCAGTTCTTCATAAAGCTTTTCGCCCGGTTTGGTGCCAATTTCTTTGATAACAATCGATGCCGGATTGTATCCGTAAAGCGGTGCCAATTCGTCAATCATTATTCTGGCGAGATCTTCGATACGAACCACCGGCATCTTGGTAATAAACACCTCGCCGCCACGTGCGAGACCTGCGGAGTCAATCACCAACCGAACCGACTCCTTGATGCTCATGACGAAGCGGGTCATATCCCGATGTGTCAGCGTCACTGGCCCGCCATTGGCGATCTGGTTGTGGAAGATGGGAATGACAGAACCATTCGACCCCAATACATTGCCAAAACGAGTCGAGGCGAAAACAGGGCCTTTGTCGCGCTTGTTGCTGTTGGCCGCCGTCATCAGACGTTCCCCCATCAGCTTGGAGGTTCCCATCACATTGGTGGGATTCACGGCTTTGTCAGAACTGGTGAAGATGACCTTTTCTACGGCGCACGCATGCGCCGCATCAATGACGTTTTGCACCCCATGAATATTGGTCAGAACGGCCTGTTCGGGGGAACGTTCGCACAGCACGACATGCTTCAGGGCAGCACAATGAAACACAACGTCCACGCCCGCCATTTTTCGGATGAGTTCGTTGCGATCGCGAATATCGACCACCGAGAAATGGGTACGGTCATCATTCAAATATTTTTGATCGAGAAAAAAAAGCTGGCTTTCGTTGTTGTCCATTCCAATGACCTCTCGCGGCGCATAATCGGGCTGCGTGAGGAGTTGATGCAACAACTCGGCACCGACAGTACCACACACGCCTGTCACCAGAATCGACTTCCCTGCAAAGCACGCCATCATGTCAAGCATCTCTATTGTTCAAAAAATAGTCCACTGTTCTCTTCAATCCTTGCTGTAAATTTGTTTCGGCGATCCAGCCAAGCCTCTGGCGGGCCTTTGTGGTGTCGGAATAATTTCGTTTGACATCGCCCAGTCTTTGCGAGGCATTGATCAAAGGCACTCGCGCAACGCCGGCCTCCTCCAAAACCGCAAGCAGGAGTTCAGCCATTTCTCTGACCGTCGTCTCCCGGTTGGTGGCGATCTGAAAGGCTTCCCCACCGATATCGGGCAGCAATACCGCGTTCATCAGCGCACGGATCAAATCGTCGATGAAGATAAAGTCCCGGGTTTGTGTGCCATCACCAAACATTTCCAGCGTTTCTCCCCGGAGGGCCTGGCGTATAAATTTGGCCACCACGCTGTTTTTATGCCCGGATCCCGGCCCGTAGACATTACCGAAACGCAACATGACCGTATCGATCCCAAAGGTGCGCTTATAGGCCGAGCAATAGCCTTCGCCTGCCAGCTTGCTGGCTCCGTAGGGCGAAACCGGATGCGGCGGCAATTCCTCATGAATCGGTGGATCCACCTCACCCGCTGGCGCACCACTGGAGGCGAAGATAAAGCGTGGAATCTTGTTCATCCGCGCCGATTCGAGATAGTTGAAGGTTCCGACCACGTTGGCCAGCATATCGGCCCGTGGGTCTTCGACCGAAGGGCCGACACCCGTATTGGCGGCCAAGTGGACGACAACATCCATACCCTCGCCAGCCTGGAGTGCCAGATCAGGATTGAGAATATCCGCGACAATCAGTTGGACCCGATTGACGGTTGGCGCAGCAAAACCGTTCTCGGTAAAGCTGTCGACCTGCTCGAACGCGCACACTCGTCCGAGGTCATCTGGCGTCCCGACCGTCAGATTGTCGATGATACGTACTGCATATCCTTTGTGCTCGACGAGTTTTTGCACGAGTCTGGTTCCGATAAAACCGCACCCCCCAGTGATAAGCCAGTATTTCATTTACAAGTAACCGTTCACCAAAGAAAATGTTCAGGCCGCTTTTTCAACGGCCATGCGTGGCACCAAGAGCAGTGATGGTACCAGAGTGTCCTGGTTCCGTGTGGATCCAACAAACGGAAACACGCACCAAGTAGTCCAGTGGTGTGCTCGTTTCGGTGGAAAACCGACAAACAGCCCAGTAGGATTACTCCCACAAGCCCTCCTTAGAGAGAGCTATAGTACCCTTCAGGCAACATAAAAACAGCCAGACCTTGGGGGTCTGCCCCACCACCCCGCTGGGAACCGTGACAGTCCCCCGGCTCCTGCAGTCGCAAATAATTTTCTGCTCATTCTAATTTCTCAATGCCGAATAGCAACCCAAACGGTTTAGCGTGCTATTAAATTTTCCCCTAACTCTCTTCATTATTCGACAAAAGACACTCAATAGTCCTTGGTGAAGGTTTATGTGCATATCTCTTGTATTGTTGGTAAAATCGAGGAGCGCAGAAAAGCTGGCTAATTTCTTTCGGTACATCACTAAATTTATCCATAAACTCCGTTCTTACAAAAAAAGCATTAACTCCAGTTTGAGCATTACAGCAGACAAGAGAGTATCCATATCGGTTAAAAATTTCACAAAAGGAGGCAAGAGATGCGCCATAGTAATCATCCCCAGCCCAAACATGGGCAGGGTTATATGTAATTTTGAACCTAATGGGAGGAATGAATTTACCATTATATTCAACAATAAATACCTTTGGAGAAAAACCATTTTCCAAAAGAGCTTCAACAAAATATATATCGTTACCATCAAGATCAAGTGATATCAAATCGAGTGAATTACAATCGAGTCGACGCAGTGAACTCTTTGCCAAATCTACAATATTCTCAAGATCAACCCACTGCTTATTAAAATGAAACTTTTTTAAATTATCCTTACATTGAAAGAAAAGCGGTTGCCCTCCAATCCAAAATCCCTTCCATCCACATGCAATGAGCGCAAGAGTGTTATTTTGGGAACCGTCTCCCACTCCGAATTCTCCGAACGTGCCATTTTTAATTTCTAACCTTTTTAATATTTCAAATGTAATACCATCCTCATCTGCCTGAGAGAAAACACTCGCACCTGCCTTGTTCAGTGGGTTCTGCGACTGCATAATTTGTTGGTACCAACTATCATGAAGAGTGCGATCATGTATTCTATTTAACGTTTCAATGATTGAATAAATCGATTTTACCCGGTTAAGAAATTTATTTAAAAATTGGCTCATGAAAAATTCCTCCTTATGGTTGTTCATTGTTTCTCTTTCAAGTGGAACTTAATGCCCTTCGGGCGAAGTTACAGACGGTCTTCGCGGATAAGACAATATCTGGAACGAAACACATCTTTATGGCCTTGGTCATCGTTTTGGCCATGACCACCCTCCGTCTGTTTCCTGCACGTTGCCCTATTTCTCCGCCTCAACGATCAGGCCGCCATTCAACCCGAGGACGAGGAAAAGCCCGGACAGAAAAAATTTCGAGTAGCGTGCGAGCCTTCCCGGTTGCAGTGTATTGAACAGATCGATGGTACGAAAATACTTTCTTATCCTGACAGAGTGGAACCCGGCCTTCTCCAGAATTTTGCATATCGAATTCTGATCGAAAAAATAAAGATGCTGTGGCACCTCCCAGCCCACCCAATGCGTGCCGTACAAACGCGGGCCCGGCCCGGAGATATCATGCGTCGTGATGAAGACGCGGCCACCGGGCTTGAGCAATGCACGAATCTTGCGCAGGCTGTCGAGCGGGTCGTGCAAATGTTCGATGACTCCGCACATGGAAACCACGTCGAAATCCCTTGCCGATACATCTTCGATCCAGCCGTTGATCGGCTCAATGCCCCAACGTTCCGCAGCCAAGCGACAGGCTACCGGACTCGGCTCCAGGCCGGATACCGTCCATCCGAGATGGGACATGAGACCGAGAAATTGCCCACTACCGCAGCCGACATCCAGAAGGGTGCCGAGCTTATCGCCGCGCGGAGCAACAGCAGAATGGGCATAGAAAGAGCCGAGCACCACGGACGCCAACCGATGGAACAGGTTGAGTTCGGTGCGAAGCTGCTCGTAGCCCAAATATTTGAAATAGGTCCAACGGTACCAGTGCGAGTCGCGATGCTTGCTTGGCCGTGAGGTCAGATGCCATGAACTATAATCGCTCTCGTAATACTGTCCGATCAGGTCGGGTGGAGGCTGTGGGTCAGTGTACAGAAACCCGCAATTCGAGCAACGGCAAACAGCATAACTCGGAACGAAACACTTTGGATCTGGAAAGCGTTCCGCGATCACATATTCTGCACAGTCGCAAATCAAACAGGTGCGCGAATGGGGTAAGAGATCCATGATCCTGATCATAACGGATTAGAGGAGGCAGCATTTTTTTCTGCCAGATATTTCTTCCCCTCCCCACAGACACGGACCAATGGCCAGACAGGGCCAATATACCGGATCTGCAGGGGATTCGTGAACGCAAGGACGACCTGTTGCACGATATTATTATTCGTAAAAATCAAAGACCCGGTGTCCCTTGCGGCGCATCAATACATCTTTTTCCGCCAGTTTCATGTCTTCCATGACCATTTCCGCCACCAGCGACTCAAAACTGATTTTTGGAGACCAACCTAATTTTTCCCGTGCCTTGGAAGGATCTCCCAACAGGGTTTCAACTTCTGTGGGCCGATAATAGCGTGGGTCCACCCGCACAATGGCATCATCCCGACCCGCAAGAAATCCTTGTTCTTCCACACCCGTGCCTTGCCAAGACATCTCCATCCCCAGTTCTTTGGCGGCCAGGTTGACAAAATCTCGAACTGAAAATTGTTTCCCAGTCGCAATCACATAATCCTCTGGATGTTCTTGTTGCAGCATCAGCCACTGCATTTCCACATAATCCTTGGCATGTCCCCAATCGCGCTTGGCATTGAGGTTGCCAAGATAGAGATGATCCTGCAAACCCATTTTGATGCGGGCCAACGCACGGGTAATCTTCCGTGTCACAAACGTCTCCCCCCGGACGGGAGACTCGTGGTTGAAAAGGATTCCATTACAGCAATACATCCCGTAGGCTTCTCTGTAATTAACCACAATCCAGTATGCGTACAGCTTGGCTACGGCATATGGTGAACGAGGATAAAATGGAGTCGTCTCCTTCTGGGGCGTCTCACGCACATCACCGAACAACTCAGAAGTGGATGCCTGATAAAACCGCACCCTGTCTTCCAATTTGAGAATTCGAACGGCCTCCAACAGCCGCAAAGTACCCAGCGCATCGGCGTTGGCGGTGTATTCGGGGGACTCAAAAGAGACTGCAACGTGACTTTGGGCAGCCAAATTATAAATCTCGTCCGGCTGAACTTCTTGTACAAGTCGAATCAGGTTGGTACTATCGGTCATATCCCCGTAATGCAAAACAAAAGATTGATCTTTCTCATGGGGATCACGATAAAGATGATCAATCCGATTTGTATTAAGAAGAGAAGCCCGGCGTTTCACGCCATGCACCTCGTATCCTCTTTTCAACAAAAACTCCGACAGATAAGCCCCATCCTGTCCTGTTACGCCGGTGATCAGTGCAACCTTTGCCTTTTGAGTCATGATCCACTCCGTTCCAGAAAATCCGCATACGCTTTTCGCAAACCATCTTCCAGGCTTACGACAGGTGACCATCCCAGCGCAACAAGCCGACTGCTATCCATTAACTTTCTTGGGGTGCCGTCAAGCCTGCTTGGGTCAAACTCAATGCGTCCCTGGAAGCCAACCACACGACCAATCAACTCTGCGAGTTCCGCAATAACCACATCCTGCCCACAGCCTACATTGATGTGACTGAGCATAGGTTGGGTATAGGTGTCGTAAGTAACCTTGTCAAGGTTCATAATGTGCAGACACGCGGCGGCCATGTCATCCACATACAGAAATTCACGACGTGGGGTACCGGTGCCCCAGAGCGTGACAGATCGAGAACCGTTCACCTTGGCCTCGTGAAACCGGCGAATCAACGCCGGAATGACATGGCTATTCTCGAAGTGATAGTTGTCCCCAGGGCCATAAAGATTGGTAGGCATCACGCTACGGTAGTCCAAACCATGCGATGGTCCGTACTGGCGGTTATAGCTCTCACATAGTTTGATGCCAGCAATCTTGGCAATGGCGTATGGCTCGTTTGTTGGCTCCAGAGTTCCTGTCAGCAAAGCATCCTCTCGCATCGGTTGTGGCGCGAATTTCGGATAGATACAGCTTGATCCTAAAAATAACAACTTTTTAACGCCAGATTGAAAGGCCTCATGAATAACAATGGTCTCGATTATGAGATTTTGATAGATAAACTCAGCCGGATAGGTGTTGTTGGCGTGTATGCCGCCCACCTTCGCCGCAGACAGATAAACCTGGTCAGGTTTTTCGTGCTGGAAAAAATCGCGTACCGCCAGTTGGTTGGTCAGGTCGAGATCTGCGGAAGAACGGACGACGAGACGTTCACTAGGATGTCCTTGGGCTATCAAACACCGAATGATGGCAGATCCCACCATGCCATTGTGACCGGCCACATAAATCTTGGGAGGCATCATGTTGCAACCCTCCCGAAGGCATCCTCAAAACGAACAATGTCGTCCTCGCCCAGGTAGTCGCCCGTTTGCACCTCAATGATTTCAAGCGGCACCCTGCCCGGATTGGTGAGTCGATGCACCTCGCCCAACGGTATGCAGGTACTCTGACCTTCGACAAGTCGATTTGCCAAAATTCCGACACGTTCAAAAGCAGCGTGCAGCAGACTCTCGTCGCCGAGAAACGAAACGAACTGCTTGGGAAAACTCTTGCGGCTTAATGGCCAAAGTCTTGTGCCCGATCCACCACAGAGAATGACAGGGATAATATTCATCTTGAGTCGTCTAATCCAATGCAACTGCCTGTGTCAAGACATTGAAATTCGTCCAGGTTTCTCTGATATTCGGCGGCAATGCTGCCTGAGCCAACAAGGGTTTTCGGCTATTTTTGACCGTTTTTTTCAGCGAGTTCTGCTTTTCCGAGACTTCCAGACCAAACCAAACTTCGCGGGGAGTCTATCACCCCCCCCCGCAAGGATCAAGCTGAATTAAACTGTTTGGCGACTTTTTCTCATCTCAGAGGTAAACCGGCAGGTGCTCCAGCAGATCGATCTCTTGTTTGTCTTGGCAGTCCCACCAACCGCCGATTTGATCCGGCCCAAACCACTGAGCAGATTCCAACCGCGAAAGTTGCTCCCTCGCTCGGCTTTTCCCGCCGTCATTTTTTGGCGGCGTGTCGCCACGAACGGCAGTCATCCCGGTGGTAAAGGTATCGACTCGTAGGCCAGCAGGCCCATAAGCAGACCGAGCGGAGGAAAAGAGAGTTGGACCGCAGAAAACATGATCGCGTTGACAAAGACGGCAAAAACAAAGAACTTCCTTCTGTCATGCTTCATGCATGCATACAAAAGCGAGGTCAATACGAAAGGAATGATCAAACCGATAAAACCAAGTTCGAAAAGAGCACCACCAAATCCGCTCATTATTCTCATCCCTTTCTCGATGCCACCGAGCCACAGATACCAGTCGACTTTTGACAATGTTTCATTCACGAAGGTATGAAAAACGTTAAAACCGTGTGGAAGAAGGAAGTTCTCGAACAAACCAAGTACCGAAAACAAAAAATGACCAATGCGGGCGTTAAT
>CAIWLA010000385.1 GCA_903913345.1 uncultured Magnetococcales bacterium
CCCGCACATCGGCGGCACTCTTGCCCCGTCCGCCCCGCCGCTGGGTGCGATATTCCACGCTGGGTTGCCGCTTGATATAACCGGCATGGCTGACCGTCACCACCATCTCCTCCTCGGGAATCAGGTCGGCCACCGAAAAATCGCTTACATCCTCCATGATTTGCGTGCGGCGTACATCGGCAAACATGTCCTTTATAAGCTGCAATTCATCCTTGATGACCCCCATCAATACCGGGTCAGAGGCCAAAATGGCCTTCAACCGGGCAATTTCATCGAGAATGAGCGCGAACTCTTCATGAATCTTGTCCTGTTCCAGACCGGTCAAACGGTGCAGACGCAGATCCAGAATGGCCTGCGCCTGCTCTTCGGTCAGTTGATACCCTCCATCGACAAATTGCGCCGAGGTCAACTCTTCCCCCATGGCCCTGGAGAGCATGGCCTCCACCGGTCCCCGTTCCCAGATTTCCGCCAGCATCGCCCCCTTGGCCTCCGCCGGTGACGAAGCCTGCCGAATCAGTTCGATGATGCGATCAATGTTGGCCAACGCCACCGAAAGCCCTTCCAGGATATGACCCCGATCCTGGGCCTTCCGCAACTCGAATTGGGTGCGCCGGGTGACCACCTCCCGGCGATGGTTGATAAATTCTTCGAGAAAACGCTTCAGGTCCAAGGTCATTGGCCGACCCTGCACCAGGGCCAGGGCATTCACGCCAAAATTGGACTGCATGGCCGTGTGCTTGTATAATTGGTTCAACACCACATCGGCCTGGGCATCCCGCTTCAACTCGATGACCACCCGCATCCCTTCCCGGTCGGATTCGTCCCGCAGGTCGGAGATGCCCACCACCTTTTTCTCGCGCACCAGTTCGGCAATCCGTTCCACCAGGCGGGCCTTGTTGACCTGAAAAGGCAGCTCCTTGATGATGATCGCCTCCCGATGTTCCCGCAGGGATTCCACCTCGGTTTTGGCACGGACGACGATGGAGCCACGCCCGGTCAGGTAGGCCGAATGGATACCGGCCCGACCGCAGATGGTGCCACCGGTGGGAAAATCCGGGCCAGGCACCCACCGCATCAGCTCCGGGACGGTCAGCAGGGGGTTGTCAATCAGGGCGATGGTGGCCGAAACCACCTCCCCCAGATTGTGGGGTGGAATGTTGGTGGCCATGCCAACGGCAATACCGGAGGAACCATTCGCCAACAGATTGGGAAATTTGCCCGGCAAAATTTTAGGCTCCTCCATGGAGCCATCATAGTTCGGCCCAAAATTGACCGTCTCCTTGTCAATGTCCGCCAGCAACTCCCCCGCCAGACGGGTCATGCGTACCTCGGTATACCGCATGGCCGCCGCCGAGTCTCCATCGACGGAGCCAAAGTTTCCCTGGCCATCGATCAGCAGATGGCGCATGGAAAACGGTTGTGCCATGCGCACAATGGTGTCATACACCGCCACATCGCCATGGGGATGATATTTACCAATCACATCGCCGACGACGCGGGCGGATTTTTTATAGGATCGGTTCCATTCGTTGCCCAGTTCGTGCATGGCAAACAGTACACGACGATGCACGGGTTTCAGTCCGTCGCGTACATCGGGCAGGGCACGTCCGACGATGACACTCATGGCATAGTCGAGATAGGAGGCACGCATCTCGTCTTCAATGTTGACGGGAATTTGTTTGTTGTGGCTGAGTTCGGTCATAATCTCTACTGGAACCTGGATGAACGGCTTTGAACAGGGGAAAAACAACACGTCAGTCTAACAAATTTTCCCCCACCTGCATAGGGTGGTCAAAACGTGGGAACGGCCCCCAACGGGATAACCGTCTGAAAATGTTTGACAGGCTGTTTCCTGGCCGTCACCTCTCCATCCAGATGCAACTGCCTGGGTTCCGGTTGCCACGCCATGGAGGCCCGGCCCGACAGGGAGGCATGTGGTGCCTGCAACAACAAAGAGTGGGTCGCCACCTGTTGTGCATCCGCGACAACCGTGGTGGAAAACCGATCAAAGACAATCGGCGCACTCTCCAGACCCCTGGCAAACCCCATGGCCCGCAACACGTTGCCAAAAAAACCGGTCGGATCCGCCAGAGCAGCCAAATGGCCAACCCGTATCTTGTCCACCGCCAGGGAAACATTTTTCTGCTCTTCGCCAGAAGCCTGCAATTGGCTATAACTCAACGGCATGGGGGGCACGGTTTTTCGGAAATGGAGCGGCAGGTTGGACAGACGCAGGGGGCCGCTCTCCAACCGCCAGTTTTTTTGCCGATCCAGCGATCCCGTCACCTGCTCCAATACCCCCTCTGGAATGGTGGCACGGGTCAGAGTGAGGGCGTATCCCTCTGGCGTGACGGTGATGACCAGACCATCCAACGTCAAATCATGGATATCCACCTGATCAAAAAAACCATCCAGGAGTGTCCTGGCTCCCGGAATCAGGCGCATGATCCCCGCAAAGATCTGCCTCGGCTCCCCCTTCGCCTGCTGAAAACGCAACTCTCCCGACAGGGGGTTCAAGCTCTGCAAGATGATTTCGCCCGCCATTTTCAGATCGGGACGGTCCACCCGTATCTGCTGCGCCAGCAACGCCCGCCCGGTGGCCTGATCGGCCAGCGAGCGGGAGGAGGGAATGGCAACGAATGCCAGCGACAACAACAGGATCCAGGATTGCCTAACGAACCAGAATAAATAAATTTTCATTGCCCCGTCGGATATTGATCAGTAGTTTGTTCTTGACCCTTTGCAGGATGGCCTTCAAGTCGCGGAACGAGGTCACCACCTTGCGGTTGACCGACAGGATGCGGTCATCCGCCCGCAATTTGATGGCCCACGCCACACTGTCCGGCTCGACCGAAACCACATGAATGCCTTCGATCTTTTTGGCCTTGGCGGATTCGGCATTTTCGGATTCGGCATTTTCCGTGATTTCCAACAGGGCACCCTGCAAACGACTGTCAATCTGCTCTCCCTGCATCTGCTCCCGTTCCGGTTCCGCGATCACCACCTTTACCCGTTTGACTGCACCATCCCGGATCAGATCGAGATCAATCCGCTCCCCGGTGCGCGCCAGACCCACCGTGTTATGCAGATCAGCCATACCGTGTATGGGGTGACCATTGGCCTGGATGATGACATCGCCCCGTTGCAATCCCGCCTTTTCCGCTGGCGATCCAGGGACAACCAGGGCAATCACCGCCCCCTCCTTGACCGACAGGGCAAAGGCCTCGGCCAACTCCGCCGTCAAATCCTGTGACTGAATACCCAACACCCCCCGCCGCACTTCGCCATACTGGAGCAACTGCTCCATGATGCGCCGTGCCATGTTGACGGGAATGGCAAAACCAATCCCCACCGTCCCACCTCCACGGGCCAGAATGGCCGTATTGATGCCGATCAACTCCCCCCGCAAATTGACCAGGGCACCACCAGAATTGCCGGGGTTGATGGAGGCATCCGTCTGGATAAAATCTTCATACCCCTTCAGGCCCAGCCCCTTGCGCCCCAACGCACTGACAATACCGGAGGTGACCGTCTGTCCCAAACCAAAGGGGTTGCCAATCGCCACCACAAAATCCCCCACCCGCAACGCATCGGAATCGCCCAAAGGCAAATCTTTCAGGTTTTTGGCCTGTACCTGGATCACGGCAATATCGGTGGCGACATCGACCCCGATGCGCCTGGCCTGGATGGAACGACCATCCCGCAGGGTGACGGTAATCTGGTCCGCCTTGTCGATGACATGCTGGTTGGTCAGGATGATACCCTTCTGGGCATCCACCACCACCCCGGTTCCCAGACTCTTCTGTTCCCGTGCCCGGCCCGGCTGGTTGGGAAAATGGAAAAACTGCCGGAAAAAGGGGTCGGAGAGCAGGGGATTGTCGGGCACCTGGATGCGGGTCGTGGTGGCAATATTGACCACGGCGGGAATGACCGGCTCCAGAATATCCGCCAACGTGGGGAGGGTCTGGCCATTGATTGCAGCGGGCAGGGCCGAACCGGCCTGGCCGTCAGAGAGACCGCCCAGCATGAATCCAAGGGTTGCAACACCCACCAGCCAAGCCGGCGTCCTGCGCCCGATGTTATGAATATCCTGTCGTTTCATTCCTTTCCCTCCCGTAACGGAGTGACATATCCTTGATGTCGAAAGACCAAATAATCCGCCAGGATCCGGTCATGGTCAAAAGCCAGGTGGGTTGGGATCTCCTCCAGGGTGACCATACGCCAGTTGATGGCATCATCGGCGGCCTTTGGCATCCCCCGCGCCTCTGCCACAAAAACGGCGGATACGGTGTGAAAGCGGGGATCCCGTTCCGGGTCGGAGTAGAGGCCCAACAGTGCCTTGAGTGTCACGGCGAGAGAGGTCTCCTCGGCGGCCTCCCGAATGGCCGTCCGTTCCAACCGTTCACCCACCTCCATGAAACCACCCGGAATGGCCCACCCATACGGCGGATTTCTCCGCTCGATCAGCAGAATGGGACGACCGGGACGATCCACCATCTCGATAATGATGTCGGCAGCGATATGGGGCGTTATGATCGTACCCAAGGCAACCCTCTCCTCCGCAAAATGTTTTGGTTTGACAATGATAAAATCAAGCGGACAGTGCGCCCAGGGCAGGAGATGAGCGGCGGGTGACCGTCAATTGGAGCATCGTTCGGAACGGGAACAGAACGGGTGCTCTGCCCCCGATCCCCCACCAGAGGGATAATCCCCCTGGACCCCTGATGGATGATGACGCCCGGCTTTTAATACGGCGACAGACAGTGGACATTGAAAACGGTCTGAAAGGCCAGCAAAAGTTGCGCTTCCAGCGCGTTTCGGGTCACCGATACACCCAGTTCCGCCAGGGAAGTGACCCGGCGATCCGCCAAACCACAGGGGACGATGCCATGAAACAGGCGCAAGTCGGGGTCACGATTGAGGGCAAATCCATGGTAGGCAATCCCCCGATCAATCCGCACACCCAGGGCACCAATCTTGGCCTCTCCCACCCAAACGCCGGGATGTTTCGGATCCCGATGGGCCACCACACCAAAAGCCGCCAGAGTCTGAATGGCGGTCTCCTCCAGTTGGGTGACATGCCGTCGAACCAGGGCCAATGCATGAGGGCGCAGGTCGCGGATGAAATAAACCACCAACTGGCCGGGTCCATGGCCAGTGACCTGGCCACCCCGATCCGTTTCAACGACCGGCACCGACGGCTGCGACCATTCCGTATCCAGGATGTCCCGCCGATGGCCTGAGCGACCCAGGGTATACACCAATGGATGTTCCAGCAGGATCAACTGATCCGCCGGCATGGCGTGGACCCTGTGGTCATCTCCATGCCGCGTACATTCCTCTGTGGTCTGTCCAGCTGCCACAGGGCGCAGAATGGCCGCCACCCGCTCCTTCTGCAACGCCAACGCCGTCTCATAGTTCAAAAGATTGTAACGACACCACTGCACACAGCGCGTCACGGCCACCCATCCTACCCCGCTGTGGGCGGTTCCGGTATCTGAAAACCGGCCTCCTGCATCGCGAGCACAATGATGCGAACCATCTGTTCCGGGGAATACAGGTCGGAATTCAGGACCAGATCATAGCCAAACACCGGGGATGGATACCGCTTTGCCACCTCTTCGTTAAACTTTTCCCGCTCTTTGTTGACTCTGGCTATCTCTTTCTCGGCATCGACCTTTTTCAGGCTTTTGGTCTCCATCAACCGTTTGCAGCAGACCCGCAGGGAACCATCCAGACGGATCCGAAAGGCCGCCCGTTCCGGCAACAGCAGGTGGGCCGCCCGTCCGACGATCACCCCGCCAGAGGGTCCAATCCCCACGATCACCTTGGCCATGTACCGGAAATAGGAGTCCTTGTTGGTGCTCTTTTTGGAAAAAAATGCATGGACCATATCATCCACCAGGGAGGTGACCCGCTCATCCAGCCGCTCCAGCAGATGCTTGTCCCCTTTCGCCTCCCGAATGATGCCATCCAGCAGCTTGCGATCATACATCGGTACGGCCAGACGTTCCGCCAACAATTGGGCTGTCTCAACGTCCGGGGCACCATAAAAACGCGATACCGTCACCAAAGGTTTGCCGGGACGGAGGAGTTTACCCTTTTTCAGGTCATCCGCCGGATACAACCCGGAACCCACAATGGATTGAACGAGACCGAGGGAGACAGAATGTTTAGGCATGATTGATTGCTTTCCCGTTTAATGTCCTGCGCCACTCTCAAAAGCGGAAGCGATGAGATCCGCCTCCACCACCCAATACCAGACGAGATGCCCCCTGGCCCGCCAGGAGGGCGTCGATCTCATCCTCAGTCGATCCCCATCTCTTCCTGCACGGTCCGCACGATGCGATTGTCATAGTCCAGAATCTTCTTGTTCTTGTCCTTGTAATTCAGCTTGCTGAGAAAATATTTGATCCCCTCGATCCGGGCACGTTTCTTGTCGTCCGATTTGATGATGGTCCAGGGGCATTCGGCCGTTGAAGAGTAAAAAAAGGTATCCTCTTTGGCTTTGGTATACTCTTCCCATTTGTCCTGGGACTCTTTGTCCACGGGACTCAGTTTCCACTGTTTGAGCGGGTCCACCATCCGACTGTTGAAACGACGCAACTGCTCCTGTTTGGTCACCGAAAAATAAAACTTGAACAGGATGATCCCGGAGTTGACCAGCATCCGTTCAAATTCGGGCACCGCCCGCAGGAACTCCCGCACTTCCGCCTCGGAGCAAAAACCCATCACCCGTTCCACCCCGGAGCGGTTATACCAGCTGCGGTCACACAGGACAATCTCCCCGGCCGATGGCAAATGCTGAACATACCGCTGGAAATACCACTGGGTTCTCTCTTTGTCCGTCGGCTTTTCCAGCGCGACCACCCGGCATCCACGGGGGTTCATGTGTTCGATAAACCGTTTGATCGTCCCGCCCTTCCCGGAGGCATCCCGTCCCTCGAAGAGGGCCAGGACGCGCAGACCGTTGTCTTTCACCCAATTTTGCATCTTGACCAGTTCAATATGCAGGGGCGAAATCAATTCCAGGTATTCCGCCTCCTTCAAGGATTTGACCTTGGGGGGGGCCGAGCGGCGCGCGTTGCTGGAACCCCGACCGAGAACAATCTCATCCGCTCTACGCTTGGCATGACCCGCTGACACCTGTTTCCTGGGGGGGGCATCGGTCGGTTCGGCCTCTTTGTCTCCATCCGTGCAGACTCCCGCTGCGTGGGCATCACTCGTCCCGGCTCCGGTCGCCTTGGTCACAGCCGTTCTGGGTTTCGCCTCTTTGGTTTCCGTCACGCTGGTCACCGCCTCTTGCGGATCAGACCCAGTCTTGGCTCCTTTATTGTCCGTCATGCCACTCTCCCGGTTTAATGTGATGTTGATATGCGCAATGGGTTGCCACTGTCCGAGATCCTCGTCCCCCGCCCGTCAGGAAAGATCCATGGAATCATAGAGTGTCGATTCCTCCTTGTCCACCCATTATTGTGGTCGCGGCAGGGAACGGGATCAAGGCCCAATTTTTTTATGGATTATTCTGCATGAACGCCAGAAAATCCGCCGCCGAAAGGGGACGACTGTACCAGTAACCTTGAATCTCATCACACCCTTCCAGGCGCAAAAACGCCAACTGCTCCTCGGTTTCCACCCCCTCGGCAATGACCGTCAGACCCAGACTGTGGGCCAGACGGATGACGGCACGAATGATCGCCGCATCGTCGGCATCGTGGGTGCACTGACTCACAAAAGAGCGGTCAATTTTCAGGGTATCAATGGGAAACCGTTTGAGATAGCTGAGAGACGAAAAACCCGTGCCAAAATCGTCAATGGCCAACTTGATCCGGGCATCCGACAATATTTTTAATTTGGCAAGGGTGGTTTCGACCTGACCCATGGCAATGCTTTCGGTCAATTCCAACTCCAACCAGTGGGGGTCCAGCCCCATAAGCGTTAACCTCTTTACTGTAAGCTAGGTCTTGTGCTATGCTTCGGTCACTATGACTAAGCCAATCGCACTGATGGATCAAAACTGGGACTTCG
>CAIWLA010000386.1 GCA_903913345.1 uncultured Magnetococcales bacterium
CGTTTCCGGTTCGGGTGGGGTCTCTGCCGCCACGATTGGTTCCGTTTCCGTCCCGGCCACCGTTTCCGGTTCGGGTGGGGTCTCTGCCGCCACGATTGGTTCCGTTTCCGTCCCGGTCACCGTTTCCGGTTCGGGTGGGGTTTCCGTCTCCATGATCGGTTCGGGTTCCTGATCCGACCCGGTCGCCGATGGCGGCTCTGGCGGGGTTGTTTCCCTCGGTTCGGCAGATTCTCCTGTCGTCTCGACCTCGGTATCGGCCATCCTTTCCAGTAGAGAGATCGTCTCCGCACGGGCATCCGGTTCGCTTTCTTGTACAGATTCCCCCGCATTGGCGGGTTCTGGTTCGTATTTCAGTTCGGTTTCTTTAAAAACAGGGGATTCGGACGCAAAATCCACACCGGATTGGGTGGTTGGGTTCGGTTCTTCTTGTCGGTCGGTCGATGGTTGCGCACGGTGCTTCGGCAGGGATGTGTCGTCCAACTCAAAGCCGCGCAGATCGATATAGGCCTCTTTCTCTTCTGAAAAATCGCCATCCCCATAGGCGGGAAGGGCCAGGGATTTCAGGAGTTCCTGCTCCAGGTTGGTGTCATTTTCAAACCCTTTGAGGGAGGTCAGCGCAAATGCTTTGGCCGGTTTGGTCGTGAATTTTTCTGTATCGACCGGGGGGCTGCCCAGCAACTCGTCATGACCTTCGTCCAGCAAACCCTCCAGAGAGGCGAGGATCTCCTCCATGGAAGGCCCTTCTCCCAGAAGGTCGTCAAAGTCGGTCTCCCGGTTTTTTTCTCTTGTATGGTTGGAGGATGTCGCCCCTTCATCGGGGATGCTGCCAGCAAACGCCTCCTGTTGGAATGACGCCGAATCGGATTCGTTGGACCATTTGCGTTCTTTTACTCTTTTGGTGGCCATGCATCCTCCTTCAACGCGTTACCATCCCAGACGCATACGGACGGAATCCAACATGGAACGGACCAGTCCGCCCGCCGGAACCGCCACGCCAGCGACCACGGGTCGGTTGACAATCTCCTTGCCCCCCAGTTTGACCACCACATGACCCACCTGATCTCCCTCGGCCAGTGGTGCCACCAACGGTTCATTATACACCAGGCCAATCTCCATGCCACTCCGTTCCTTGCGTGGCACGGTCACGAACAGGGCCTCTTTGACAATGCCATCGACATGATCCAACTGGCCCTTCCAGACCCGCAGATTGCGCACCACCGCGCGGGCCTCAAACAGACGCACGGTCTCGAACAGGCGGTTGCCATACCGCAACAGGCGCAGAGCCTCTTCCTCCCGGATGTGACTGCTCTTGGCTCCCATGACCACGGCGGCCAACCGCTGCCCGTCTTTGTCGTTGGTGGCAATGAGGCAGTAGCCCGCATCCTTGGTATGCCCCGTCTTCAGCCCGGTAATGGAGGGGTCGCGCCACAACAGGCGATTGCGGTTGTATTGGCGTATCCCGTTGAAAGAATACTGTTTTTCTTGAGAGAAATGGGCATACTGGGGGAAATCCCGTTTGATCGCCTGGGCCAGCAAAAACATGTCCCGTGCCGTTGTCATATGGCTATCGGCGGGCATTCCAGAGGCGTTCTCGAAGTGGGACTGGGTCATGCCCAACTGTTTGGCCTTGCGGTTCATCATTTCGGCAAAGGCCTCTTCCGAGCTGGCCAGATGTTCCGCCACCACTACACAGGCATCGTTGCCACTTTGTACGGCAATGCCCAGGATCAAATCTTCCACCCGGACCGTGTCTCCCACCCGGACAAAGGTCTTGGAGCCGCTCATGCGCCAAGCCTTTTCGCTCACGGGCAGCTTTTCCTCCAGTTTCAGGTTGCCCGAGGCCAGTGCTTCGTAGGCCAGGTAGAGGGTCATCACCTTGGTGAGGGAGGCCGGATGCATCAGGGTTTGATCATTCTGGGCGAACAGGATGGCCCCGGAGTCAATGTCTCCCAGGATGGCAGAGGGGGCATTGACCTGAAACGGTCCCTTGTCTGCATCGGCCTTGGCCGACGCCTCGTTGGCTCCAGAGGGATCCGCAACCCTGGAGGAGTCAGCGGCCTTGGCCGCCCTGGCTGCCCTGGCGGGATCGGCTGCGTCCACCTGGCACATGGCGGCCAGCAGACAGATTGGTACGATGAGTCCAATGAGTTCTTTTCTAGATAACACGGTATCCCAACCCAAATTCGGTCCCCCGTTTGCTCAATGCCATGGCATCGAAGGTTTGGTTTATAATCGTCGACAGGATGAAAAATCCTGCGGCACACAGTCTCGAACCCAAAAAACCGGCTCGAATGATCTCGGGCTATTTTCCCGCGCCCCGCGCCACGGTGGTCTCCTCAGAGGGGGCGGAATGGGTATCCAACGACAACTCCACGTTCGAGAGATCCTCCACCCGGACCCGGGTGGTCCCTTTTTCCTCAAAGCCCAACACCTTGGCGGACGAGAACGAGAGATCAATCAGCCGGTTATTGACAAACGGCCCCCGGTCGTTCACCCGCACGATGATCCACTGACCGTTTTGCAGGTTGGTCACCCGCACATGCGTTGGCAAGGGTAATGTGGTGTGTGCCGCCGAGAGGGTGTTCATGTCAAACTGTTCCCCGTTGGCCGTCATGCCGCCATCAAACGGTTTACCGTACCAGGAGGCCACCCCTTCTGCCACATATCCTTCCGCCACCTCCTGGGGATGGTAGGTGATACCGGAGACGGTGTAGGGGCGTCCCACTTTGGCATATCCGGGTGGTGGCGGATGGATCGGTTCCGGGATGACCACCGAGACCCGGTCGCGCATGGGTGTACAGGCCGACAACAGGCAGAGGCCCAATGCCAAACCGATCTGGCCCGCTGTGTGCCACGCTGGCCGGGAAAAAGGGCCATCAGTCATGTGTCGGTTTCCTTCGCAGGAGGTCAGCCAACTCGTGTACCACCATGGCAAACCGACTGGAACGGTTCCAACGGGTGATCACCTTGAAATTTCCAAACACCATATAATAGCGGGAACCCTGCTGTTCTTCCAGTCTGATTAATGCGGCGGGTTCATTTGGGTCCGGTTTTTTATCTTTTGCCGTGAGGACGATCCCCTTTTCCTGCCACTCCTGCCAGGGGCGCATGGCGTCCAGGGAGGGGGAGATCAGTGTGCCCAGGTCTGGATTTATTTTTTGATTCAATTGGATAGAGAGTATCCCCCCCGGATTCCATTCATGCCCTGCCAGGAAAGAGGCGATGGAGGCCAGGACATCTGAGGGGTTGTGAAAAATGTCCCGTTTGCCATCGCCGCTGAAGTCCACGGCATAGGCGCGCAGGGTGCTGGGCATCATTTGCATCTGTCCGATGGCCCCGGCGTAGGATCCTTCGGGCACCTGGGGATCCCATCCCTCTTCCCGGCACAGCAGGAGGAACTGGCGCAACTCTTCCTGGAAAAAGGAGGCGCGACGGGGATAATGGGCGGCCAGGGTGTAGAGGGAGCGCAGGACGGAAAAGCCACCCGCATGGCGGCCAAAGTCGCTTTCCACCCCCCAGAGGGCGACCAGCATTTCGGGGGGGACGTGAAACTTTTTCTGGATACGCTGCAACAGGTCGTGGTGCAAGCGCATCTGTTCGCGACCGCTCTGGATCCGTTGGGCATTGATAAAATTTTTCCGGTAGAGATAATAGGGTTTGGCCTCTGCCTGACTGTCCATCAGATGCAGCACCCTGGGGTCCGGTGTCAGGGGGGCGAGCAGGGTGTTCAGCCAGGCCGCATCAAACTCCCCTCGATTGACCCACTCCGCCAGCCAAGGCTGGGTCACGGTGGGTGGGTGGTCGTCCGCCAGGGATGGGGTTCCCCACAGGAGCAGCACCACCATCACGCCCAGCCATCCGTATGGTATCAACCGGTGGATGCGAGGCACGCTTTTTCTGCCTTGCTCTGCACGATGACACGGTTCATCTTGGGACGCACTGTCAACCATGGCCATACTGTTCTTCCAAAGCTGGAATGGGGAAGGGATGCGGCTTGAACCTCCACCCGCGAGTCGGGCGATCGGGGCGGTTCACCGGGACGCATCCCCCATGATACAGGATATACACCAGAAACAAAGCAGATTTTTCTCTTTCATGTCATGAAACCGGCTCAATACACTTTTTTTTGCCAAGGGTCTTGCCGCCATGCTTCTTTCCTCCCCTGTTTCCCAACCGCTGCGCTGGCGTTTGCGGCATATTCTTCCCTATTATCGACAAAACGGGGGGGCGTTTTTGCTGGGATTTTTGTTGCTGGTGGCGACCAGCGTTACGGCGGCCATCATCCCCTATCTGATGAAACTGGCCACGGAGGCCCTCTCGGCCCCGGCGGGAAGGGGCGATCTGACCGCCTATGTCGCCGCCCTGATCCTGGTGGCCCTGCTCAACGCCCTGCTGCGCATCCGCTCCCGTACCCATATTTTTGCCATTGGCCGCCAGGTGGAGTATGAGTTGCGCAAGGGCTATCATGCCAAACTGCTCGCGCTGGATGCCGCCTTTTTCAACCGGGAAAAGACGGGGGATCTGGTCGCACGGGGCAACAATGATGTCCTGGCGGTTCGCATGTTTATCGGGCCGGGATTTTTACAGGTCTCCAATACCGTGATGGTCTATGCCGTCACCCTGCCGATCATGTTGGCCATGAATTCCACCTTGACCCAGCTGGCCTTGCTCCCATTTCCCCTCATTCTGGGGATCACCCGGATGCTGACC
>CAIWLA010000387.1 GCA_903913345.1 uncultured Magnetococcales bacterium
ACAATAAAATTTGCAATCATGTTAGATATTGCAAATTTTATGGGTGCGACTGGCACTGTTTGCACAGATCAAGAAGGGGGATTGTTTTGACTCGACGGATGGGATGGATGTTCGTCATTGGGCAGCCGGGAAACAATACGAGGCTTTCGTGCCCAGTGCGTGATGAACAGTGGGGATCTTGAGCAGACCGCTCTACAAGTTTAACACCTCCTTGGCCAATGGCACGGTCAATGGCCGCTTCAAGCCCAGACTGGCCTCGTTCAGACGATCCAGGGCCGCTGCATAGTCCGGGATGCGTCGTGGCAGACGCAATTGCAAAAACTTGAGCAATTCCATTCCGCAACGCACCTGCCGATCGTCCACCATCTTGGCCAGAATCGCCCCCAGCATTTCATCTTCCGGTAAATCGAGGGCCATCACCGATCCCCACAATAATCGGGAACGCAAATCGGGTCGCAATCCTTCCAGGGCTTGCGGCGATTTTTGTCCGGCCACCAGCAGGTGCCCGCCCGTGTCACGCATCCGATTGAACAGGTAGAGGATCCCCTCCTGCAAGGAGGGACTGGCCTCCAACTCTTCCAGATCATCCACTGCCACCAGTCGGCAGGCGGCATGGCGGTCCAGAAAGCGGGTGAGATCCTGTTCGCCGCTCTCCCGCAACTGTTCACGCAGGGCAACGGTATTGAGATAAATGGCGGATTCTTCCCCCGACAGCGCGCGGCAATGGGTGACGGCGGCCTGCAAGAGATGGGTCTTTCCGGTCCCCTCTTCACCGATCAGCAACAGGGCCGTGGCCAACTGCACCAGGAGGGTGGTCCGGTTTTCCGCCAGGGCACGCACCGCATCGGCGGCCTTGTGGTTGCCGTCCCCGATCACCAGGTTGGCAAAGGTGCAGACGGGATCCAACGGAAAATTCAGGATCAATTGGTCAACCGGTGCGGTCATGCTCTCTTCATCCGTTCCTGTTGGGCCACCATCCGGCTCCACTCGAAGACATAGCTGCCTCCAGACAACAGGGTGGTCATGGCGGTCAGCCAGATGAACGGCTCCAGCCAGCCATGCAACGGCCTGCTCGTGATGGACCACAGCACCAGAAACAGCAAAAGCATCTGGCTGACGGTATTCAATTTGCTGATCCACAGCGGTCTGATCTGCAACCGTCCCGTGATCACCTGATAAACCAGGGCACCTCCGACAATCAGCACATCCCGCGTCACCACCATCAATGTCAGCCACAGGGGCAGGAGGTCGAGGAATGTCAGGGTGATAAATCCAGACAACAGAAGCAATTTATCCGCCAGTGGGTCCAGATATTGTCCCAATTCGGTCTCCAGATGAAACCGTTTGGCCACAAAGCCATCCAGGGAATCGGTCAATCCAGAGAGGGCAAACAGCCAGAGGGCCGCCAGGGAATGGTTTTCAACCACCAACCATATCAGCAGGGGAACCGACAGAATGCGCAAGAAGGAGAGGGCATTGGGCAGATTCATGGCAGACGCAACACCATCTCCATCTGGTCGGAGGGAGCCGTTTCCGGTGATGAAGGGAGACTGTTTTCCCCCTCGATCTGGGCACCCAATTGACCGAGCAGGCCCTGCAACTGGGCATCCTGGCCCTGATATTCCACCTGGAGTCTGGATTCCGTGGCCCGTTCCTCCACAAATTTCAGGTTGGTCACCCCCGGTGCGGCCCGCAAGCGGGCGACAAACTGGGCCAGTTGGGCCAGTTTGGGTCCATGAATCACCCGCAAGGTGGTCGTATGGAGCAGGGCGGGGTTGAGGGTGTGGGTCAGGATCCATTGGTCTGCCAGCTTTTGCAGCAGCGTGCGCGCCAGAATGGCGTATGGACAATGGTGTATCCCGGTCTCGCCACTGTCGGTGCAGCGACTGGGCGGGGTGGGCGTCGACACCTCGGCCTGGAGCCACTCCGGGGGGGTCTGTCCGGGCGGACCCAGTGTGCCCCCCCCCAGGAGTTGTGCCCGAATGAGATAGCCCGTTGTTTTGGTTCCGCCCGCCCCGGAGGCAGGGAGCAGTTGGACGGCCACCGCCCAAACCCGATCCGCCCCATAGCGGGTAGACGCCCATTGCTGCAATGCCGGATCTCCGTTGGCCGCCAAATCCCAGGTCAGATGGCCCATATCCTCCATGTCTCCCAGGGGTGTCACCACGGGCAGGCTCAGAGCCTTGGCCTCTTCCAGGAGATTTTTTGACAACAAGGCATCGGCGGTTGCCGTCTCTTCGGGGGGGCCACCCTGGGTTCGCACCAGGAACAACACCGGGGGAGGCCGAGTTTCGTTGTAGGATAACCCCTTTTGAGCCAGGGCAGCGGTGATCCCTTTGGCGGAAAAGGTGACATCCACCGATACCAGCAACGCATTGGCCCGTTGGCTCTCTCCCACCACCACCACCCGTTCCGTCAGGTATCTCATGCCCTGGGCCAGGGAATCAAAAAAGGGTTTATTCTTCTCCAGATCCGCACTGGCAAACAGGCGGTGCAACAGTCGATCGAGGGCCGCCTTTTTGGCCATTTCCATGCCGATGAGGTGGGGATCCTGGTTGGCGGCTACCGGCAATGGGACGGTCACCTCCACCCCGACCAGATAAAACCCGGTCGCCTCTCCCCTCGTCTCCCCGGCGGGCAGCCATAAAAGCAGGGCAACCAACAGACCGAAGATCCCTCTCCCCCCGCGAAAAATCAACCTGTCTGGACTCATCTCATGCTCCCTCCTCTTGCCATTCCATACGGGACCGCTATAGTGTACCTTTTCAGAGCAGAATTACCAATAGCCAACATGGTCTGCTGCATTGTTTCGGTCATTGGGATCCGGATGGCCCTGGAAAAGGGCGGTGTTTCTTCGTAAATGGTTGTCAGGACAGGGGAGATGGTCAGAATGTCTGATGCAAAAATGCCGATGACCTATCGGGAAGCGGGTGTGGATATTGATGCCGGCAACCGGGTGGTCTCCTTGATTCGTGCTGCGGTGGCCTCCACCCATCGCCCGGAGGTCTCCTCCGACCTGGGTGGGTTTGGTGCCCTGTTTCATCCCGATTGGAAAAAATATACCGATCCCGTTCTGGTCTCCTCCACCGATGGGGTCGGGACCAAACTGAAACTGGCCTTTCTGACCGGTCGATTGGATACCGTGGGGATTGATCTGGTGGCCATGTCGGTCAACGATCTGGTGGTGCAAGGGGCGGAACCCTTGTTCTTTCTGGATTATTTTGCCACTGGCCGATTGAGGCCGGAAGAGGCCGCCACCGTCATTCAAGGGATTGCAGCGGGATGTCGGCAGGCGGGTTGTGCCCTGATCGGTGGTGAAACGGCCGAGATGCCCGGTTTTTACCCGGACGGCGAATTTGACTTGGCCGGCTTTGCGGTCGGCATGGTTGAAAAGAGTGCCATTATTGATGGTCGCACCATTGTTCCTGGGGATGCGGTCATCGGTTTGGCCTCTTCTGGCCCCCACTCCAACGGGTATTCGCTGATTCGCAAGCTGGTGTTGGGGCCGGGTGGTCCCGGTCTGGAGGGTTTGTTTGAGGGCAAGAGCCTGGGGGAGGTCTTGCTGACCCCCACCCGAATCTATGTGAGATCCCTCCTGGGATTATTAAAACATCAGCCGATCAAGGGGTTGGTCCATATCACCGGCGGCGGTTTCTGGGAAAACATTCCCCGTGTCTTGCCGGATGGGGTGGGGGTGGTGCTCGACAAGTCTGCCTGGCCGCGTCCGCCCCTCTTTGACCTGTTGCAATCCCTCGGTCGTATCACCGAGGAGGAGATGTTGCGGACCTTCAATTGTGGTCTGGGGATGGTGGCCATTGTGGCCGCTGATACCGTTGATGCGGCACTTGGCCATTTGCACCGGGCGGGGGAGCAGGCCTGGCTGGTCGGGCGGGTCGTGCCGCGTCATGCCCGTTCGGAACCGGCGGTGGTCATTCATGGGAGAGATGAATCATGAATATCGACACTCCCCGACCACCACTGAAGATTGCCGTATTGATTTCAGGGGGTGGCAGCAATTTGCAGGCCCTGATCGACGGGTGTGCCACCGGGTTGATTCCTGGGCGGATTGTCCTGGTTGTCAGCAACAATCCCGATGCCTTTGGGGTGGAACGGGCCAGACGGCATCAGATTCCCACCCGGATTATTGATCATCGGTTGTTTGATTCGCGGGCCGCCTTTGATCAGGTTTTGGCCCGTACATTGGACGAATCTGGAGCCGAATTGATCTGTCTGGCGGGTTTCATGCGGGTGTTGACCTCCGATTTTGCCCATTATTATGCCAAACGTTTGATCAATATCCATCCGGCCCTGTTGCCGGCCTTTCCCGGTCTGCATGTGCAGCGGCAGGCCATTGATGCGGGGGTGCGTTTTTCGGGTGCCACCGTCCATTTTGTCGTGCCGGAGGTGGATGCCGGTCCCATCATTGCCCAGGCGGTGGTGCCCGTGCTGGCCCATGATACCCACGATACCCTGGCCGCCCGCATCCTGCGCCAGGAACATCGCCTCTATCCCCTGGTGGTCCGTTGGTTTGCCCAGGACCGGGTGCGCGTGGAAGATGGCCGGGTGCGCATCCTGGACGGGGAAGAGAATGGTCAGCATGCATTGATCAATCCGATGGGGGAGGTATGACGCGACAGGCTCGTCTTTTGTCCATTGTCCCATCAGCCTGGGTTCTCTTCCGCCACCACCACGCGGTTGCGGCCCTGATCCTTGGCCCGATAGACCGCCTGATCCGCCCGTGACAGCAGATCGTCGCTGGCCGTAGACCACCTGGAGGAGTCGCCAGAGAGGGAGGCCACGCCAAAACTGGCCGTGAGATGGAGTGTACCCCCCGTGGGCAGTGGAACGGCCATCTCTGCCAGTTGCTGGCGGAGATCTTCCGCCACCTCTTGTGCCTTTGCCTGGGCGGTTTCGGGTAACAGAATCACCATCTCCTCTCCCCCGTAACGGGCGCAAATGTCCTCGGTTCGGCACCGTTTGCGCAGCAGTTGGCCGACAGAGCGCAGGGTGGCGTCACCCGTTGCGTGGCCGTGTTCATCGTTGATTTTCTTGAAATGATCCAGGTCCATGAAAATGCAGGAAAGATCGCGCTTGTGACGCCGGTGGCGGTTCACTTCACTGGCCATCTGGTTGAAAAAGTGGCGGCGGTTGGATAGGCCGGTCAAGGCATCGGTGGTGGCCATTTCATTCAGTTTTGTGAGGGCCTCACTCAACCGTTGGTGGAGCTTGGAGACAAAGAGATAGACCACCCCCAGCAGCAGGACAAACAGTACGACGGTCAGCACGATCAACAAAAGACGGTTCTGTTCGATCTCCTTCTGGATGTGGGTAATGTCGAAGGAGACACTGACGCCACCCCGGACATCCCCCTCTTTGTATCCCTGATCCTCATGGCACTCCAGGCACTTTTGCTCGACCAACAATGGGACCATATAGCGAAATTGGGTACCAGAACCGGTGGTAACGATAGTGCTCACCTCTTTGATGCCGATCTCGAAGGCCAGCAGGGCATTTTTCTCCCAGGGGTCCGGGGTGTTGTGGGGATTGCGCAATTTCCGGCTGGTCAAATGGATGTGATAATCACCCTCCTTCTCGGCTATTTCGGAGAGTTCACGTGTCATCAGTGCGGGGTTTTTGAGGGTATAAACCACCCCGGAGGTGGAGGTGATGTCCGGGTCTTTCAGATAGGGACTGGAGACGACACCATCCCGTTTTTCCACATAAACCCCACCATACGAGGCGTTCCATCTCCGAACCAGGATGATATCCTTGATGTGGGCACGGGCATGGGAGAGCATTTCGGCCTCGATGAGCCGATTATTATTGCTGAGTATCCCGACAAAGGCACCCAAGGCAAAGATCAGCAGCACCAGACTGATTTCGACCAGAAAGATGCGCCACAACCGGCCGTAGCCGCGGT
The DNA here is from genome assembly GCA_903913345.1 of uncultured Magnetococcales bacterium. Taxonomy (GTDB): domain Bacteria; phylum Pseudomonadota; class Magnetococcia; order Magnetococcales; family Magnetaquicoccaceae; genus Magnetaquicoccus. Next base: position 5,921 of record CAIWLA010000387.1, read on the forward strand.
TATCCATGTATGTCAGGGGGGGATTCCTGCCAGGAGTGGGCGTTGTTGGTTCTTCAATGGGCGTTGTGTCCGAGGGTGTATTCATGGGTGGCTTTAGTACCGGAGAGTGAATCCTGGGTTGCCCAATCGCTTAGGATGCGGGTGAGAATGGATTGCCACGTTGGTTTCAGATCGCCCCGCCCTGGAGATCTCCTTTCCGGGAGAACGGCGTCAGAAGGGACGATGCGCGTTGTGCCAGACCGGAAGCCTGGGGCATGATAGCGCGCCTGATGGGTGGATGGAAGGCAAAAAAACGCGCCCACCATGCCCGCCATGGGCGGTTACTGGCCATTCTGTACCGCCACCGGCAAAAATTCAGTGGCATCGTTTACGGAAATTCGATACAGTGGAGATGGATTGACACGGTTCAACCGGGGAGAGAGTCACCATGGTTACAACAGCCATCGCCATACCATTTGACACCTTGGCCTTTGCCAAGGAGTTGGAGACCGCCGGGATTCCGTCCGCGCATGCAGAAGCGCAGGCCAAGGCATTGTCCGGCGTTCTCCAGAAGGTGGAGGAGTCAAGACTTCAAGAGTTGGCCACCAAGGGTGATGTCCGGGAGCTTGAACTCAGGTTGGAGACCACCAAGGCGGAATTGCAGAAAGAGATTGAGGTTGCCAAAAACGAAACCATCAAGTGGATGGTCGGCCTCGCTCTGGCGCAATTGGCCATGATGGCGGGCATTCTCACGACCCT
>CAIWLA010000388.1 GCA_903913345.1 uncultured Magnetococcales bacterium
CCCCCATACCCTCCACACAAAAAAATGGCCACACTGCTACCGTGGCCAAACCCGTTCGATGGTTGGAATGGTGGGCCTAGGTGGACTCGAACCACCGACCTCACGCTTATCAGGCGTGCGCTCTAACCATCTGAGCTATAGGCCCGAACGGGAACCGGCACTTTTACTCTGTTTGCACACCAACGTCAAGGGGCTTCCTCAACAAAAAGGGCAAACCCCACCCCAATCGCCAAAAAAAACCGGCCACCCCCCCCCTCATCCGCCCAAAAGCTGCCGCGCATGGAACGAAGAACGGGCCAAAGGATGACTCTCCACCCCCAGAAATCCCAACGCCAATGCCTCCAAACGCCACGCATCAAACTCCTCCGGCGCGAGAAAACGATCGACCGGATAGTGCAACCGACTGGGCTGCAAATATTGCCCAATGGTCAGCAACTCCACCCCCACCCCACGCAAATCCACCAATAAATCCATCACCTCCGCACGCGACTCCCCCAGACCCAACATGATGCCAGACTTGGTCCGCATCCCCCCGCATCCCTCCAACCCGGCACACGCCGCCCGATAAAACCCCGCCTGACGCAATACCTCCAGGGAGACCGCATAACAGGCCGCTGGACGAATCACAGGATACAAACGCGACACCGTCTCCATATTGTGATTGAAAACCGTCGGGGCCGCCGCCAGAACCGTCTGCAAGGCTCCCGCCTTGCCCCGAAAATCAGGCGTCAATACCTCCACCGTCACCGCCGCCGTCCCCTCCTCCTCACGAATGGCCTGAATACAGGCCGCAAACAACCCCGCCCCCCCATCCGCCAAATCATCCCGATCCACCGAGGTGATCACCACATGCCGCAAACCCAGAGTCCGAACCGCCGCCGCCAAACGGCGCGGCTCGTCGGGATCCACCGGCTCCGGTCGGCCCGTCGGCACCGCACAAAAGGGACACCGCCGCGTACAGATGCCACCCAGAATCATGAATGCCGCCGTCCCCTCCTCCCAACACCGCCCGCGATTGGGACAAATCGCCGACGCACAGACCGTGTTCAACCGCTGCTGCCGCAATAATCCATGCAGAGCCAGATACTCTGGAGAACGCGGGGCCTCCCCCTTCAGCCAGAGAGGCTTGCGCCGCATGATCATCGCCCCCACACCCGGCACGACACCTCCAACCCAGCCACCACACCCCAACACCCCGAAACCATGGAGACCACCGGGCCATCAAACATCACTCACCCTCGGCACCAATTTTAGTGAAAAATTTCTTTTGAATCTTGGCCTTAAACGTGTCCCACTTCAGCTTGGACAACTCGGGATCATCATGACCCGCCAAAAATCCCAACGGAATTTCAAAACCACCCGCCCTGGCCTTGCCACCTCCATAATGGGAACCACTCGCCATCCGACCCAACGCATCCTTCAAAAATTGATCGGGAGACAAGGTCAGCCGCGTGGTACGCAACGAACCGTGGATCTCCTCCCTTTCCCCCTGAACAATCCCAAACACAATCACCGTATGGACCATCTCTTCGGTCAAGAGAAAATCGGCGGCCTGCGGCAGGGCATCCCGATCATCGGCCCGCAAATAACCCACCCCGGAAATGCAATACCCGGAACGAATCACCCGATTTTCCAACGCCAGATGAATCACCTCCATCACCTGATGGCTCCGCTGCTGATGCAAAATTTCATTGAGCAGTTCCCGGTCACAAAAGGGCTGCAAATAGGCGGCCGCTGTAAAATCCTGGGCTTGCGCCTCTATCAAGGCACCCGTTTCGGAAATGATACCGTGCATCAGAGCCGTTGCCAACTTGCGATGCTCCGCCTTGGCAACCAGAGGCAACAACCCCCCTTGCATATAATCCACAAAAATGGAGGCACAGGCCCCCACCGCAGGCCGAATATCAGAAAACAACGGTTTCAACCGATCTTGCTGGGCATGATGATCCACGACAATCAAGACGGGAATACCCGCCCGCTCCATCCGCTCCACCAGACAGGAGGTGGTCCCCTGACCATCGACAAAAACACTGCCCTGGTAACGTTCGGAAGGCACTTCGTCCGATTCACACTGCATGATATTGATACCCAGCAGATTGACCATGGCCAGATTTTCCTGGTGGCTGATGCGACCACCATAGACCAGATCGGTCTCAATCCCCCACTGTGCCACCAAACAGCGATAGGCCAAACCGCACGAAATGGCATCTGGATCCGGAAAATCCTGCAAAATCACTACATGACGTTCTCCCGATCGCCCCTTCAACAAGGCCTCCAGTTGACTGGCCATCCTGCTCGCATCATCCCCTTGATCGGGGCTTCCAGACTCTTTTTTCATGGGATCAGCTCTCCACAACAGATCAATACTTGACCAAAGGCCCCGTTCGTTAGCACCATTGCGCTTGTACCGTAGCGCAGATCCTGCCATCTGGACTAGAATCACCCCATCCACCATCCCGGCGCAGGCGGGCATGGCCAATCGAATCAGACAACCAAACCGCACAAGGAGGATGCCATGGCGGAAATCACCGCACGTATCAAATGGATTGAAGGGATGCAAATGTTGGGCGAATCGGGTTCAGGCCATACGCTGGTCATGGATGCCGCCCCTTCCGTTGGCGGACGCGACATGGGCGTGAGGCCCATGGAGCTGTTCCTGCTCGGTCTGGGGGGATGCGCATCCATCGATGTACTGACCATTCTCCGCAAAGGCCGGCATACCGTCTCCGACTGCGTTGCCACCCTCAGAGGCATCCGCGCCGAAACCGATCCCAAAGTATTCCTGGAAATTTACATGCATTTTGTGGTAACCGGCAAGGGACTCCCTGCCCACGCGGTGGAACGGGCCATCCGTCTTTCCGAAGAAACCTATTGTTCCGCCTCCGCCATGTTGGGAAAAACAGCGAAAATTCAATCCACTTATGAAATCATGGAAGACTGACCAATGCAAACCCTTTTCTCACTCTTTTTGGCCTCCGTCCTCTTCCTGCTGACGGGTTGGTCGGGCATCGCGGTGGCCGCACCCCAGGCCGAGGCACTGCAACCGGGTGTCCACTACACGCCCATCAGCCCGGCCATACCCCGGTCCGGGACCAAACCCGAAGTGGTGGAGGTATTCAATTTTAAATGTCCACACTGCTTTTCCCTCGCACCGCACACCGCCGAATGGGCGGAAAAAAACAAGGACCGATTTATTTTCAAGTCGATACCAGTCTACTGGGGCAAACAGACGGATCTCCCGGCACGGGCCTTTTTTGCCGCAGAATTCATGGGCAAGGGCGAAGCAATGAAAATGGCCATTTTCAAGGCCCAATTTGACCATTCCGCCGACATTGAAAACGTGGAAGAGATGATATTCCTGGCCGAGTCCCTGGGAATGGAGGCTCAGGCATTCCGCACCAATCTGCACTCCTTCGGCGTCTCTTCCAGGGTGGCACAAGCCAAAACATTTCAACAAGACGCCAAGGTCTCCTCGACGCCCACTTTGGTGATCAATGGCCAATATCAGGTCCAACCCGGTCTGCATGCCCGGAGCATGACCGAGCCGGTTGATTATGACAAACTGTTCATGATTGTCGAAACCCTTGCCACGCAATGAACATTCTGGTTGCCCTCAAGCCGGTCGTGGATCCCGCACGACCGGTCCATTTTTTTGCAACCGATGGTTCGATCGCTGACACTCCCCCGTGCCCATCCACCGGTTCCGAGCCAACCCTCCTGAATCCGTTCGACGAAATCGCCCTGGAGGCGGCCATCCGGTTTCGGGAGAACGGGGTGGCCACCCAGGTGACGGTCATCACCATCGGGCCTTTGGCCTGGGAAGGGCATCTGCGCACCGCCCTGGCCATGGGCGCGGACCGTGCCCTGCGGGTGGAGGCACCCGCCGGTCTGGAACCCTTGTCGGTGGCCAAATGTCTGGCGGCGGCCGCCCGACGGGAGGGAATCGATCTCCTCCTCACCGGACGGCAGGCGGTGGACGAAGGGCACAATCAGACCGGGCAAATGACCGCCGCTCTGCTCGGTTGGGGAGAGGTGACAGAGGCAACACAGATCGCCATCCAACCGGGAGAGGTCGTGGTACTGCGCGAGGTGGAGAGCGGCCTGGAACAATGGACGGTCCCCCTGCCCGCCGTCATCACGGTGGAGTGGCGTCTCAACGCCATCCACGAAACCGGTGGGCCGCGCTACGCCAGTCTGCCCAATATCATGAAGGCACGCCGCAAACCACTGGAGCAGATCGCCCCCGATCAGTGGGGGCTGGTGTTGCGCCCGCAGATGCAGTGCCTCGCCCGACACCCCCCCCTGGCCCGACCGCCCGGCCAACGGTTGCAGACGGTGGACGCACTGCTGACCGCTTTGCGTCAGGCGGGCTGGCCGGAAAGGCATCCCTCACCCCCATGAAAACATTGATCGTCCCCGACCCCACCTGGCAGGAGAACCCCACGGACGAACAACTGGCCCGTCTGGTGGGGGCCATGGCACCATGGGGTGAATGCGCCCTCCTGGTGGCGGCAGAAACGTGGCCCGATGACGGGGGATCCCGCATCGAGTGGGCGGGGGTGACGGAATGGATTGTCGTGGAACAGGGGGGGGTAACGGATTGGCCAGCGGCCAACTGGGTCAGACGGATTGTCTCATTGGCGGGCGATTTTTCGCATATTGTCGCAGCGGCTTCGACGTTTGGCTCGACGGTGTTGCCCCAGGTTGCCGCACGACTGGATCGGGCCATGGTCACCGGCGTACAGAGGATTCAGTCGCCCGACACCTTTGTCCGGCCCGTCCTGGCGGGCAATGGACTGGCCACGATACGGGCCACCGGGCAACCGGTCTGTTTGACCCTGCATCTGGCGGGTTTTGCCCCCGCAGCCCGGATCAACCAACCGACCCCACGGATACGCCACCTGACCGCCCCCCTCCTGGTCGATGGCAGCGGGGCACGTCTCCTGGCACGCACGCCCATCGTGCGCGGCCAACGACCGGATCTGGCCTCGGCCCGCGTGGTGGTGGCGGGTGGAGGGGGGCTGGCCAAGGCGGGCCATTTCGCCCTGATCGAGGCACTGGCCGATACGCTGGGTGCCGCCGTTGGAGCCTCCCGCGCTGCCGTCGATGCCGAACTGGCCCCAACGGCCTGGCAAATCGGCCAAACCGGTCACATCATCGCCCCCGATCTCTACATCGGTATTGGCATTTCCGGGGCCATTCAACATTTGGCGGGCATCAAGGGGGCCAAAACCATCGTGGCCATCAACCACGACCCCTCTGCCCCCCTGATGCGGGTGGCCGACTTTGCACTGGAGGCAGACCTGTACGAGGCCGTCCCGGCCCTGATACGGGCACTCAAAACCCCTCCACCTTAATTCTTGATCATCAAAATTGTATACTGAACAGGGGTCCAGGGGGATTATTCCCCTGGTGGGGTTTGGGGCGAAGCCCCATGTGCGCTAACATAATATCAATTTATTGATATTATTGTTAATTTTTTATTTCCCTTTTGGGGCGGGTACGGGCGTGCTGCACCCATTTCCTGCGGAAATTGGCTTTTGATAAAACGCGCCTTATATGCAAAGGATCCGCCCCTGCACCCCGCCAGGGGGGTGACCCCCCTGGACCCCGCAATAATATGACGAAAACGGCGGGAAGACACACCTGTTAGCGCATATGGGGCGAAGCCCCACCAGGCAATGCAATACGGACTACCGCTTCTGCCAGGGAGAAGCCGTCCTGGAAAAGAGCTTCCAGGGGGCAATCAGTTGCTTGCGAATATCGGCACTCTGGTAACTGCGCCAACCGATCAGGGC
>CAIWLA010000389.1 GCA_903913345.1 uncultured Magnetococcales bacterium
CCGCTGGGCACTGCGCCTTCAGCCAGACCATACCGAAGCCTCCTACAATCTGGGTACTCTCTTGCAGGAGTTGAAACGTTTTGAGGAAGCCGAGGCAGTGTACCGGCAAACACTGCGCTTCAAGTCGAACCATGCCGAGGCCTGCAACAATCTGGGCAATGTTTTGGTGGAGTCTGGACAGTGGGATGAAGCGGAAAGGGTCTACCAACAGGCATTGCTGATCGACCCAGATTATGTTGATGCCCACAGCAACCTGCTCAGCACCCAGAATTATCGAATCGACATGGATTCAGAGAACCATCTTGCGGAGGCGCGGCGATACGGGGAATTGGTGGCGTCAAGGGCAAAGCCATTCAGCCACAAGGCAAACCCCGCTGACATTAACCGCCGGTTGCGCATTGGTTTGGTTTCCGGGGATCTTCACAACCATTCGGTCGGCTTTTTTCTGGAAGGGGTCATCTCGGCCCTGCATCCAGAGGCCATCGAATTGTTTGCCTATGCCACATCCGAGTGGGAAGATGCACTCACCCAAAAGTTCAAGAATATTATCCCGTCTTGGCGTGCTGTCGCGAGGTTGTCCGACGCCGAACTGGCTCAATTGGTCCAATCAGATGCCATAGACATTCTGATGGATCTCTCTGGACATACCACCCACAACCGACTGGGTATGTTTGCCTGGAAACCTGCACCCATCCAGGTTACCTGGCTGGGCTATTGTGCCACCACCGGGGTCGCCGCCATGGATTATATCCTGGGTGACGCGATTTGTCTGCCAGTCAATGAAACGGACCATTTTATTGAAAAACCTTGGTGGTTGCCCGATTGCTATCTTTGCTTCACCCCTCCGGATGTCCCTCTTACGGTACATCCTCTGCCTGCCCATGTCTGTGGATCTGTCACGTTTGGTTGTTTCAACAACACCAAAAAGATAAACGCTGCCGTGATCGACTGCTGGGCAAGAATCCTGCTGGCCGTGCCCAACAGCCGATTGTTGCTCAAGTGTCCATCTCTCACGGGAGAAAAACAGCGCAAGATCGTCATGCAATTCGAGCCGTTTCACATCCCCCCGGAGCGGTTGATTCTGGATGGCTTCGGTCAATACACCCGTGCGCAACACCTGGAATGCTATCAACGGTTGGACATCGCACTGGATCCGTTTCCCTATACCGGCATCACAACCAGTGTCGAAGGGTTGTGGATGGGCGTGCCGGTCCTGACCAGAAAGGGCAATCGTTTTCTCTCCCATCAGGGCGAGACGCTGCTCAGTGCCGTTGGTTTGTCTGATTGGATTGCTGCCGATACGGAGGATTATGTGCTCAAGGCTGTTGAGTTTGCTAATAATTTAACCAGGCTTGCCACTTTGCGGGCTGGACTGCGTCAGCAGGTCTTGCAGTCCTCCCTGTTTGATGCGTCACAATTTGCCAACAATCTCATTCAGGCATGGCGAGAGATGTGGCGCATCTGGTGTCATTCGGACCAGAGTCCATAACCGGTTCCACCGTGTCCCACATGTTCAGGAGATGCGCCTGCCAACCGCTTCCTCAGGTCACCTGGAGGAAACCAGCGAACCCCTCCTGTGTGTCGGGGAACCACCGACAATCTGAACCGCAGGGATGTATCATGCTCCTCTCCTTTAAGATCGGAACCTTATGTTGAAAAAGGGGGTCTCCCCTTGAGCATTTTTCAGCCGGATCTGTTTTGCATTGCGCATTTCGGCCAATGTCAGTCGGCGTTTCATCTCGGGGCTGGAGAAGGTGCTTTGTGCAAGAAACACCAAACTGTCCTGACTCTGGGATTCACTGAAACAGGAAGAAAAGGTTCGATTTTTTTCCAATGTCTCAAGAACGCTGACCATACACCACTCCTTCCATCTGTTGCCCGGAGTGATTGTATCAAAACGTTTGGCCGCAGGCAAAAAGGGTTCTTGAATGGTAAACGGTGTCTCGTCTATCATTACTTTAAGTTTTTC
>CAIWLA010000390.1 GCA_903913345.1 uncultured Magnetococcales bacterium
CCAGTCCGGTCTGCATCGTGGCCAGATCAAACCATTCGACATCGTGGTGTGAACTGATCAGCAGGGTGCTGTCTAGCTGGAAACATCCGTGGCAAGAGGAGGAGGAGAGTTCACTGCGTTTGGCGACGGTGAACGACTTTCGTTTCGTGTTGATGCAGAAGATATGGCCGTTCGATGACAAGGCAACCAAGAAATCCGTGGGGGCATGAAATCCCAGCCCCATAAAATGAAATGAACAGTATTGGTTCGTGGGATTACAATAATCTCGAACATCCATGCTGGCGACGTGACCCCGGCCATCGCGGATGAAGTGCAAATGATTGACCCCTCCAGCCGTCAGCAGTGTGCCGGACCTACTACGCCACCAGGCAAGAACGATGAGCGAATCGGAGGTTTCAAAAGCCCGCATGACCTCCAGGGTTCGTGGATCCAGAATCAGAACCCGACCATCATTGCCGCACGAGGCCAGTTCCAGGCCATCTGGAGAGAAAGCAAGGCCCCTTGCCATCGTCTGATAATGACGCCGATGGGCGAGCCTTTCCCCGGTGGCGAAGTCCAACAAACCAATCTCTCCCTCCCAGGAACTGACTGCCACTCTCCTCAGGTCCGGTGAGACGGCAAACCATTCGATGCCGCCGGTTACAAGGCACTCCCATTGCCGGATGATACGACGGGACTTCATATCAAATTCCCGGACCACACCGGCCATGTCGGCGGTCAACAATCGGTCGTGGAGCAGGCACACCGCATGGATGGAGAATTTGCTCATCTGATGCCAATACTGCAAGCGAGGGGTCCGCTGATGCATCTCCCAAAACCCTACTTCCCCATTCCTACAGGAAGTCACCAACAGCCCGTTCCTGGCACACAGGCCGAGTATGTGAGACTCATGCTTGGCCAAGCGGTGCTTGAGCTGGCTCGTGGTACGTTTATCCAATACCAAATCCATCACCTGCCGACGAACCGACCATTGGCTTCCAGAGGCCAGGACGAGATCTTGTGAAGGCATCGGTTTATTCCTCGATGGGAAGGGGCACGACTTCGGGGGAAGAGAGTGCCTCCAATTCTTCTTCCAGCCGAAGGTACCGGATACGCAGTTTGGAAATCATGGCCTCCAGGTTTTCCCTGGTCCGGGCGCAAAGAATTGGATCGGCCATGATGGCTGCCAGGCGGCGGATATCAGGGATTTTCATGAGGGAAGACACCTCATTCTGCAGCATCTCGATCTGGCGGTTCAGCGAACCGATCTGGATACGGATGTAGTCGATTTTCTTCTCCGTGGTGCCCTCGGGAAGGGCATCTTCTTCGCAATCTATCCCCATCTGCTGGTGGATCAGTTCGATGGAAGAGATGATTTCGTCGAGGATGGCCTCACTGCGAATCATGGTGCCGAATTCCATGAGCCGGATCTCCATGACCCGATCGAACAATTCCCGCAGGCGTTTTTTTTGCTGGGGGGTGTAGTCGAGTCGATCCACGATGTCCTGGTGCGTCCAGAACACCGCTTTGCGGGTCTTCCGAACCACCCTCGCGAGTTCAACGGGATCGTGCTCCCGCTGGTTCCGGCCATGAGAGAGGATGTTCGCCAATTCAAACATGCCACTGGCTTGGAAAACAGCGTCCCGCTTTTTGGAAAGTTCGGCGAATTCCCGGTAAAGAGACTCCCGCGCTATAGCTTCCGCAAGTTCTGGCGTCAGAGCAGGATCGTCACGCATAATGGCAATCTTCTTTTCCAGAAGACTTATTCTAAGCTGTTTTTCTGCGGCTTGAATTTCAAGGGCACCGAATTTTGCTTGGTAGGAAAGCAGGATGTGCTGGTTCCTCAAACGGAGGTGTTCCCGGGTCACGGCCAGTTGCCCGTGGATGTGACGCGCCTGGTTCCACTCCGTCATGAGATCCACTTGTTCTGGATGGTTTGCGAAGAACTCCTGTATGATGCTTCCAGTTTGTTTGTCTGCCAAAGCAGTCATAGACGTTCTCCCATGAAGAAAAAAAAGAAACAG
>CAIWLA010000391.1 GCA_903913345.1 uncultured Magnetococcales bacterium
CTCGCGGCCCCGCGCCTTGTCTGAAGGCCTTTGGTGCTCGAATGTCAACACGCCCTAGGGCGTGTTGACATTCAAATTTTTGTTGAAAGACCACACTGTCAGGGAGGTCCAGGAGGGGATGGATCGCCTGGAAAACGGCTTGAAAAAGCCGTAAATTACCCAGGCGTTGATTAAACTCCACGAGTTGGGCCAGTACGACGATGCTGAACTGGTGCGCAAAAAGGCTGCTGTCCTTCAGGAAATTGCCAACCAAACCGTATATCACGATCCTCCAACTCCAGGGGGCCAGACCGCAGACGCTTTGGATTGACCCTTAACAAATGCGGGGCAGGGGATCTTCTTCCAACTCTTCCAGTAGACGTTCACCGCCCAGGATGGTTTCCAGGAGGGATCTGGCCGGTCCAGTCTCCAGGGTACCGATGAGGGTTGATTGTTCAGCACCTGAGTCCACCCAGTGCCGAAGTACCTCATCCGCCTGATCCGCCGCCACGACCGCGACCACGCGGCCCTCACAGGCCAGGTAAAGGGGATCGTACCCCAGAATTTCACACACCGCCCGCACAGAATATCGGACGGGCAGGTCATGTTCCCGCAGGCGCACGGTCAATCCTGTCATGTGAGCCAACTCATGGGCCACAGTGGCCAGGCCACCACGGGTGGGATCCCGCATGAATCGCAGACCCGACAATTGCCGCACCGAGCGTGTGAGGGGTAGGACAGAAGCGGAGTCGGACTGTACATCTCCTCGAAGACCGAAGGATTCGCGGGCCAGCAATACGGCGGTGCCATGATCTCCCACCGGACCGGATACCAGTAGCGCGTCCCCTGGACGGATCCGTTCCATCCCCAGCATCACGCCCGATGGACGTAGGCCCACCCCGGTCGTGGTGAAATAGATTCCGCCCCCATTGCCTCTGGGCACCACCTTGGTGTCTCCCGCCACCACCACCATACCCGCCGCTCGGCTTGCACCCGCCATGGAGGCCACCAAACGGTCGAGCACGGCCCATTCCAATCCCTCTTCAATGATGGCGGACACCGTGAGATACCAGGGATCCGCCCCGGCCACCGCCAGATCATTGATTGTGCCATGCACGGCCAACGAGCCGATGTCGCCGCCGGGAAATTCCAAAGGCTGGACCGTGAAACCGTCCGTGGTGATCACCATCTCCCCACCCGTCGGTGCAGGAACCGGGGCCGCATCCAGTCGGGTGTCCAGCAGTGGATTGCCCAGGTGACGTGCGAAGATGTCGGTGATCAACGCCTTCATTAATCGTCCGCCGTTGCCGTGGGCCAGGGAGATATGGGTGTCGAACATGGTGTTTTTCCCTCATTCAAGAAGCGTAAATGGCCTCCAGCACCTGGCCAAAGGCCAGTCCGCCGTCGTTGCAAGGCACCTGCCGGGACAGAAGCACTGTGAACCCATCCTCTTCCAGGAGGGTTTGCGACTGCTCGGTCAGGCGTCGATTCTGGAACACCCCCCCCGCCAGTCCCACCCGCTGCCAGCCGGTTTCGTCGCGCAAGATGCGGGCTTGTGCCCTCAGTGCATAAGCCAGGGTGGCGTGAAAATCTGCCGCTGCCGCGTTGGGATCATGGAGTGGCTCCATCACGGTCTCCAGCCAGGGCAGCCAGTCCGTTACCCACACACCGTTGAGGTCGGGCGTCAGCGGGAGGAGGGTGGCTCGGCCCCTGCCCCGCGCCGCTGCTTCCAGCATCATGGGTGCCTGTCCCTCGAAACTGGTTCGCTCGATGCCCAGGATGCGGGCAGCGGCCGCATCGAAAAGCCGTCCCACCGCATGGGTGGCCGGGGCATTGACCCCTTTTGTCCAGGCTCGGCGCAGCAGTTCCAGGTCCATGCCAGCCGGCACAGGGGATTCATGACCGGTTTCCCAGAGCAACGCCAGCAGGCTGCGCCATGGCTCATGCGCAGCCCGATCGCCCCCCGGCGGTCGAAAGGAGCGAAAGGTGGCACGGCGTTGCCAGTGACCGGGATATCCCGCCAATGCCTCGCCACCCCACAGGGTGCCGTCCGGCCCCAGGCCCACCCCGTCCCAGGTGAAGACCAGTGCCGGGTTGTCGGGACCGTGTTCCCCCAATAAAGCAGAGGCATGGGCCGCATGGTGTCCCACCGTCATGACGGGCAGTCCCGATCGGCGCGCCCAGCGCGTGGCGTGGTAACCGGGATGCGTGTCGCACACCACCTGTTCCGCCGTTACTCCATACAGTTCCTGCCATTTTTCCCCCACCTGTGTGAATACATCGATTCCCCTCGGTGTGTCCAGATCGCCGATGTGCGGGGAGATGACCACGCGACGTTCCCAGGCCAGGGCCACGGTGTTTTTCATCTGCCCACCCACCGCCAGCAGGGGACGGGGCAGGGGACGGGGCAGGGTGAGTTCCAGCGGGGCGTTGCCCCGACCCAGACGCAAAGGCCGGGGCGAATTGGCCATGACCCGGTATAGCGGATCATCAGCGGGTCGCAGGATGGGCCGATCATGGTGCAACCAGGCCTCCGCCACATGCCCCAACCGGGCCTCTGCCTGATCGGGGTCGATGAGCACCGGCTCCCCGGAGACGTTTCCGGAAGTGGCCACCAGGGGGAGACCCAGGGCATCCAGCAGCAGATGATGCAGGGGGGAGTAGGGCAACAGGATGCCTACCTCGTCCAGGCCGGGGGCAATGCCCGCAGACAGGGGGGCATGGGCACGTTGTCGCACCAGTACAATGGGGCGCATGGCATCGGTGAGCAAAGAGGCCTCCTCAGGCGAGGGCAGGGCCAGTAGGCGTACACCCTCCAGTCCATCCGCGCCTTGCCACGGGACCATGACCGCCAGCGGTTTGTGGGGACGGGGCTTGAGTCGCCGGATGCGCGCCACGGCGGCATCGTCGTGTGCCAAACACATCAAGTGATATCCGCCGATCCCCTTGATCCCCACCACCCGTCCCGCTGTGAGGGCCGCTGTCGCCCGCTCCAGGGCACCTTCCCGGTGGCGTATCCCGCTGGTATCCACAAAGGTTAAATGGGGGCCGCACAGTGGGCAGGCCAGGGGTTGGGCGTGAAAGCGGCGGTCCATCGGATCCCGGTATTCCTGCAGGCAGGCGGGACAGAGGGGAAATCCGGCCATGGCGGTGCGGGACCGATCGTAGGGCAGGGCCTCCACGAGGGTATAACGGGGACCGCACTGGGTGCAGTTGATGAACGGATAACGATAACGCCGGGCGTCGGCATCCCGCATTTCCGCCAGGCACTCGTCACAGGCAAACAGGTCCGGTGGCAGATGGGCCTGACCAGGCGAACCCTCGGCACTGTCCAGGATGACAAAGGGATCTGTTGCCTCCGGAAAAGCCGGTGTTGCCCATTCCAGTACGGGTCGGGCCAGGGGCGGGGCATTGTCGAGCAGTTCCCGCTGAAAGCGGTTCAGGGAGACGGGGGTGCCCTGGACCAAAATTTCCACCCGACCCGCAACGTTGCGCACCCAGCCCGCCAGTTCCAGTCGCCGCGCCAGATTGTAGACGAAGGGGCGAAATCCAACCCCCTGCACCCGTCCGGTGAGCACCAGACGCAACGCCCGACATTCAGTGTCGGCCACTGGACCACCAGATGCGGCAGGCCCCTTCGTCGGAAACCATGCAAGGCCCCACTGGTTGCCGAGGCGTACAGGGATGGCCGTACAGACGGCAGGCGGTGGGACGCAGGCGTCCCAGCACCACCTGGGCGCAGCCGCAGCCGGGGGGCATGGCCCCGCGATGCGGATGTGCGTTGTGGACAAAGGCATCGGGAAAACGATGGCGGGCATCGTGTTCCCGCAGGCCTTCGGTCAGGGCGTATCCCGATCGGGGAATCACCCCCAGGCCACGCCAGGGGGCATCGATCACGGTGAAGCGGGTCGCAAGCCATTGTCTGGCCTCCCGGTTGCCGCCTGGGCGTACCACTTCGGGATAGCAGTTGTCCAGAAAGATTCGTTTTTCCGTTACCTGCCGCAATACCGACCAGAGGGCGCGCAAAAACTGCTCTGGCGTAAATCCCGCCACTGCGACCGGCAGATGATCTCTTTCCGCCACGAAAGCCCACTCCTCTGGGCCGGCCACAGCGGCCACATGGCCCGGTGCCACCAGGGCATCGAAGCCCGGTGTGCCGCTCTCCAGCAACAGGGAGACCGCTGGCCAGGTGAGCCGCCCGGACAGAAGAACGGTCAAATTGTCCGGCATGCCCTGGGCCACCATGGCCGCCACCGGGGCCATGGTGGTCTCAAACCCCACGGCGAAAAACACCACCTGCCGCTCCGGTTGTGCCCTGGCCATGGTCACGGCCTCCTGGGGGGAGGCCAGGGGGCGCACATCGCCGCCCGCTGCCCGCGCCTGCTCCAAAGATCGGGGTGTGCCGGGCACTCCGTTGACCGGTACCCGCAGCATGTCCCCGAAGGTGGTTACCGTCACCCCATGCTCCAGGGCCAGGCGCATGGCGGCGAATACGTCTTCTTCGGGACAGACGCAGACCGGACAACCGGGACCGGGGATCAACTCCACCGCTTCGGGCAGTACGGTGCGCAGCCCCGCCAGGGCAATGGTTCGCTCGTGCCCGCCGCAGACGTTCATCACCCGCACCGACTCCGGAAGGGGCAGATCCCGGATGCGTTTCAGCCATTTCCGCCCATCTTCAGCCATGGCTATCAGAGGTTCCCCCACTGCGTTCCGCCCGCCATGACTCAAGACAACCCAACCACGACGACATGCCTGCTCCGGTCAGGGCAGAGAGCAGATGACAGGGAGCGGGATTGGCGAGACGCCGCAGATTCGCCTCGGCGCGTGTCACGTCAAAGTCTGGTACATAAGGCAAAAAATCGGCTTTGGTGAACAGCAGCACATCCGCCGCACGAAACATGACCGGATACTTGGACGGTTTGTCATCTCCCTCCACCACCGACAGCAATACCACGTTGTGGTGTTGTCCCAAATCGTAGGCCGCAGGACAGACCAGATTGCCCACGTTTTCAATAAACAGGAGATCCACATCGTCCAGGTTGATGTCGTGGAGTGCCCGATGCACCCGTTCGGCATCCAGATGACAGGCGTTGCCCGTGTTGATCTGCACCGCCTTCACCCCATGGTGGCGCAAGCGTTGGGCGTCGTTCTCGGTGGCCAGATCGCCCACGATCACCACCACGTTCCACTGCCCGGCCAGGCGGTCAATGGTGGACTCCAGCAGGGCTGTCTTGCCCGATCCGGGGGCAGACATGAGATTGATCGCCAACACCCCATGGGCATCGAAATGTGCCCGGTTGTGCCGGGCGGTCTGATCGTTGACCGCCAGAATGCCTTCCAGGACGGCCTGTTCCCGTTGTCCCACCGCCGGGCCGGGCCGTCCATCCACCCGCGCCGGTTCGGTGCTCACCCCACAACCACACGTTTCGCACACCATTTGCTCTCCCTATTCCAATTCCACAGAGACCAGCAGCAAGGCATCCCCGGAGATTACCTGGGTGCGCCAGTCGCCACATTTCGCACAGAGCAGCACGTTGGCCACTGCGGCGCTCTCCTGCCCACAGACCGTGCACCGCACCCGTATCGGTTCCGGTTCTATCATTAATTCAGCCTGTTCGGCCACTGTGCCCAGACACGCCACAGCAAACGCCTGCTCCAAAGAGTGGGCATCCACCCCGGAAAGGGGTCCGTTGCGTACCCGAATCCGGCCCACCGCCTCGGCCCGGTTGTCTGCGGCCACCTGCGTCACCTGCTCCAGCAGTGCCTGACAGATCGCCAGCTCATGCACGGTCTGGTTCATCCAGCAGAAGATCAAACATTTCCCACGATGACCGCGCCTGATCCTCACTCATCCGCTGGATGGCATACCCCACATGCACCATCACATAATCGCCCACCGCCACCGGTTCCCACTGCAACAGGAACAGGCTGACATGACGCTCAATTCCCCGTGCTTCACAGACTGCTTCGAACCCGTCTATGTGGATGACGCGCATGGGAATGGCTAGGCACATGGCTTTTTTCCAATGGGTGGACGTGACGACCAAACGCTACCAAAAAATATTTTGCAGGAAACGCGCATTTTTCTGTTTTCTTCTTTGGCAGAGTATCGCATTATGCGAACGAAGGAAAGCGTTTTGATGGCACGGACGGGCTGAAAGGGCGGTCGCAGACGATTTTTTTTTAGGTGGTCCATGTGGCAGGTCACATTTTCATTCTGGGCATCGGCAATATTCTGATGCGCGACGATGGTGCCGGTCCACGGGTCATCCACCAACTGCAAGAAGAGTGGAACGGGGAGGCCGGGGTTTTCTTGCTGGACGGCGGTACGCTGGCCTTCACCCTCTTGCCCACCCTGTGCGCCTGCCCTGCCCTTATTGTGGTGGACGCCGCCCGTTTGGGTCTGGAACCGGGTGCCATTGGGCGATTCGAGGGAGAGGCCATGGATGCTTATTTGCGGAGCGGCAAGCACTCTGCCCATGAGGTGGTGATTGCCGATTTGTTGGATATGGCCCGCCTGCTCAACGCCCTGCCAACCCGTCGGGTGTTGATCGCCATTCAGGCAATCGACGATTCTTTTGGTGAGGTTCTGTCCATTCCGGTGGCCCAAGCCATTCCCCGTGCGGCGGCGGCGGTGCGTGAGATCGTCAACCAGTGGAGGCGTGATTCCATTTGTCTTTGTGAGGAGATCCCCTATGACAGACCGATCCACATTGGGTGAAGCATTGGCGGAGCGGGGTGTCAGTCGCCGCCGGTTGCTCCAGTTTTGTTCCTCGGTGGCGGCTTGGTTGGCCTTGCCGGGCGGGTCGGTCCGCGCCATGGCCGCAGCCATGGAAAAGGCTCGACGCCCGTCGGTGATCTGGCTCTCCCTCCAGGAATGTACCGGCTGTACCGAATCCTTGACCCGCGCCAGTTCGCCCAGTGTGGAGGATTTGATCCTGGAACTGATCTCTCTGGACTATCACCACACTCTGCAAGCCGCCTCCGGACACGTCGCCGAGGCTGCACGGGAACAGGCCATGGTCGACAACCGGGGCCAGTACATTCTCCTGGTGGATGGCAGCATTCCCCTCGGCAATCCGGGTTATTCCACCATCGCGGGCGTGGATAATCGACGACTGCTGGAACAAACCGCCGCCGGGGCGGCGATGGTGATAGCGGTGGGGACGTGTGCCGCCTTCGGTGGTCTGCCCATGGCCAATCCCAATCCCACCGGGGCGGTGCCGGTGAACCATCTGATCCACGACAAGCCCCTGGTCAACCTGCCCGGTTGCCCGCCCATTGCGGCGGTGATAACGGCCGTATTGGCCCATTTTTTGACCTTCGGTCGACTGCCCGCCCTGGATGATCTGCGACGCCCCCGCGCCTTCTATGGGGAGACCATCCATGATCGTTGTTATCGCCGTCCTTTTTATGAGCGTGGTCTGTTCGCGGAAACCTTTGACGATGTGGGGGCACGCCAGGGGTGGTGTCTGTTCAAACTGGGCTGCAAAGGCCCCACCACCTATAACGCCTGCGCCACCCTCAAATGGAACGGCGGGGTGAGTTTTCCCATCCAGTCCGGTCACGGTTGCCTGGGTTGTTCCGAGGCCCGTTTTTGGGACCATGGCTGCTTTTATGCTCCCCTGTCCACGCCCATCCTCACTGCTGGCGCGCCGGCGGGTGTGGCATTGGTCGCGGGCGCAGCCCTGGGAGCGGGCATGGCCGCCCAGGCCCGCCAGGCCCGTGCCGTGGCCAGGCAGACCCATTGTCCCATCACCTCTGGCGATTTGGAGGGCACTTCATGAACGACATCGATATGCTTATGTGGGCACGGGGGACGGGCTGGGTTCTGGCCGTGAGCCTCTTTGCTTTCGGCTTGGCCCTGCGACTGGTAGAAATTCTCCTGCTGGGGTGGCACCGGGATCTTTCCGTGCCGCGTCCCGTTGAACGTCAGGGTTCGCCGTGGCGCACCGTGGTGAACCGGTTTTTGCCCTTTCCGGGCCTGTTTTGTCGCTCCCCCGTCACCTATGCCGCCGGTTATCTGTTTCATATCGGTTTTTTTGCGGTGCTGCTGGGGGGAATGTTTCACATCCCGTGGTTCAAGAGCCTGATGGGCTTTGGCTGGCCCAGTCTGCCCGCATCCGTGGCGGATATGTTGGGCCTGACCGCCATCCTGGCCCTGGTGGTTCTGTTGATCAGTCGGATGACCCATCCGGTCAAGCGTTTTATCTCCGGCTATGGGGATTACATCGCGTGGGGACTCTCCCTCTTGCCCCTGCTCACCGGTTGGCTGGCCTATC
>CAIWLA010000392.1 GCA_903913345.1 uncultured Magnetococcales bacterium
ACCACTCCCAGACATTGCCGCACATGTCCTGCAAACCCAAACCATTGGCCGCCTTCTGACCCACAGGATGGGTGGACTCCTCGCTGTTTTGCACATACCAGGCCACCAGGTCAGGATCGTTGCCACCGGCATAACGCTCCGCCTCGCCACCGGAACGACAGGCATATTCCCACTCCGCCTCGGTCGGCAAACGAAAACGGTGCGGCCCCAAGGCATTGAGCCGGGCGATAAACTGCTGCACATCATCCCAGGAGACCTGCTCGACAGGATAATCATCGCCCTTTTTGAACCCGGCGGGATTGCTGCCCATCACCCGCAGCCATTGCCCCTGGGTCACCGGATGCTTGCCCAGCCAGAAGGCATCCAGAGTCACTTCATGCACCGGTTGCTCATCGTGGCCACCCTCGTCAAACAGATCGCCCATCAAAAAGGTGCCATCGGGAATCCACAAAAAAACCATCTCCGTCGTCGGATCGGTCCAGACGCGCTGCGCAGGGGGCTCCTGATGATGCACTGGAAAACCGGAATCCAACGCCCGCCTGCCCACCTTGTCCAGGGGCGTTTCCGGTACCGGCACCGCCATGCCCAACGCCAGACACCAACTTTCCACACACCAGCGGGCCGCCTGCGGCGAAATGTGCGCCTCCTCCAGCCGCTGGGTCAACCGCTGAATAATCCCGGCAATCGGCAAACCCCGATTCAAATCATCCCACAATTGCACCGGTATACCCGCCTTCAACCCCTGCATCAACAAATGCAGATCCGAGCCGCTGCGGCCCTGACTGGCATCCCGCAGCAAACCCTCCAGACGACGCGGCTCCTGAAGCAATCCCCGACCATGCTCGGTGATCAACTCTCCCAGCCGGGTACGCAATGTGTCATCAAACGCAGCCATGTGAAAACCTTCTATTTAAACGAAATCAATACATGAGTTGTTTTGAACCAGCCACCCAGGATGGGCCGCCCGGCGGCCCGGCCCATCATGCGACAATTTCACCGGATAACCCTTCAAAGTCAAGTTCCATCCCGATGGTCAGGGGCGCGGCCCGGCCCGGTTCGACCACTTTGCGGGAGCCGTCCGGGAAGGCGGCCCGCCACGGGGCAGCGGTCAGATTGCGAATTCCCCATATTTGTGGATTGGTTGGGTGCTGCATGACCTCGCCAAAGGGACGCGCCTTTTCCTCCTCCTCTGGATTGGTAAACAGGGTCGATAATTTTTTGCCCAGCACCAGCGCAAACAGATGGGTGCCGCGCGTGGGATGTTTGACCACCAGACGGGGGGGCAGGGTCAGCGGGGTCCGGCAATGCCAGCAATGGCAGGGCGCCGGGTCCATGGTCCACAGATTTTCCGCCGCACAGGACGAACAATAGACCATGCCATCCAGCAGGCGCAAAAAGGCGCGTTGCCACTCTCCTTCCGTGACCCGCTGATCGGGATGCCGCAGCCCGACGGTAAAGGCTTTGACAAACAGATCCTTGATCATTTTGGGACACTGTTCCCAGCGGCGTCTGGCGGTATTATAATCGGGAACATCCGGCAGACGGTTGCTCTCATCCTGGGGGTCAAACACAAACACCGGCTCTTCACCATAAATGCGAATCTTGGCCGGCAAATCCCAGGACCGCACCTGGAACTCCTTCAGCCCGTGCAAGGGGTGATGCCAGATCCACAACTCAAACAGCAACACCGACAGGGCATGCAAATCGCTTTTGGTGGAAGGCTCGGCCTGCTTCAGAATCAATTCCGGCGGCATGTTTTCCATGGTGCCCATCACCTGACAGATGGAGTGGTTGGCAACCCCCACATTGTCGTTGTCACAGATAAAAATATCGCCGTGGATGGGGTCGAACAACAGGTTGCGGCGGGAGATGTCCCGATAACAATACCCCTCCATGTGCAGACGTTTGTAACTGCTGGCGGCCAGAAAGGCGATCCGGCACATGGTGCCATAACTGGGAGCCGGTTTGCGATGGGCCTGAATCTCCCCCAGAGAGGCAAACTTTTGGGTGTCCATCAACTGCATGAGATAACCAAAACGCCCCGATGCCGCATCCTCCACCAGATCGAGCGGCCAGAGAAAACGCCGACCCGCCTCCCCCTTGGGACGACCATGCCGGACCAGCGCCGCAATGGCCGACTTCTGGTCCAGGGTGGCCTGGCTGGCATTGTACCATTTCAATGCGTAGGCGTTGTGGCCCTCCTCCACCCGGAAGACCTCCCCCTGGCCCCCCTCGCCCAGCTTGGCCCCGACCCGGACAACCAATTTCAGCTCGGATGAAACCAACATCTGGCCCGTCACGATGGACATTATCCTGCCTCCTCAGGGGAGTGGGGAATGGGGACGTTCCAGGGGGGGGGGGGGGGGGGGGGGGGG
>CAIWLA010000393.1 GCA_903913345.1 uncultured Magnetococcales bacterium
GACCCCTGCCATCTCCGGCAAACGAGCCACATCCTTGCGTTGCACGCAGACGACCAACTCCTCCGGGGAAATATTCTGGACAATTTTTTCGACAAGAGTGCCATACCTGAGACCAGACCCCTTGAGGGCATCGTTCAACAAATCAGAGAAAAGTTGCCGGTTGCCGGCCTGAGTTATCGACACCCGAATGGTGGGTTGCAGAGCCTTGGTCAAACGATCGGCAACGGATTCGCGTACATGGAAACGTTCATCACGCAACCCGGAGAGGCGTGAAGTCATCCCCTGGTGCTTTTCTCTCTTTTCGGTGTGCTGCCGCTTCAACCCTTCCAGGGACTGCCGCGCATCGTTAATTTCCATGAGCCGTTTTTGCAGGCTGATCCGCTCGTTGACGCGGCTTTGCTCTTCATCGGTTTTGGCCATCAATTCCCGATAGGCCAGTTCCTGCTCGGCATGCTGGGTTTCCAGTGCATTGGACACGTCGCCCAGGGCGTTCAGGGTGATCTGGCAGTGTTCATTGACCCAGGGCACCGCCTTGCGAAACTCCTCCAGAAATGCTCCGATCCGCTCACCAACACTCTGGAACAGGGCCTGGTTTGGTCCGGACGCGATGTCTGTGCCAACATACCCCACCAATCGCCGGGCCATGCTGCCGGCATAGGTCTGATAGTTGGGGCCCAAGGTGCTGAACTCCGCGATCAGATCGGCGACGGCCTTTTTCTCCCTGTCCCGCAAGGCCTTGTGCAGGTGGGCATGTTCGATCAATTTGGCGTCTGGTCCGGCATTCTGTTGCTGGAACCCCTTCAATTTTTCTTCGACGGCCGCTCCCTCCGACACAATCTCTGCCAAATCCTCCATTTTGCGCGCCAACTCAGCCAGTTCCCCGGCACTGTGGTCGACATCACGCAGAAGGCGGGTTATCTCCCCATTGATTGTGCGGATCTTGTCCTCTTCAAACTGGTCAATCAGCTGCAACTGGAAGCCGGTATCGGTGGCGATCTGCTCAATCTCGTTCTGGCTGTAGACATCGGCCCGAAAGATGTGGTCCCGGTCCAGGGAGATGGTTGTGGCGGCCCCTTTCTCGTCCAGCACCTGACAAACGTCGTTCCATGGCCGCTCCGCCGTGTATTGCATGCCGTGGCGGGTGCGGAAATGGAGACGCACCCGGCCATTGGCCAGATTGTGCTGTACCACAGCGTGGGCACGAGACTTGCCGCCGCGCCCGGAGTCCGGCATCAGGCCGAGGACATATCGGATGAACTCCAGGATGGTGGTCTTGCCGGTCCCCCGGCCGCCAATGATGCAGTTGAGGCCCTCGGCAAACTCAAGCCGCGCCCCCTCCATGAACCCGCCGGTGATCTCGGCACTCAAAATGGTGTGATTCGTTTTCAACACAATTGGTGCGTTATCCATATGAGCCTCCAAAACAATCCTGGATAGATGTGATGGCCATCAACAAGGAAAATATTTCATTCACAGCCAGTTGTCGCAACAACCAGCAGGGATCTGC
>CAIWLA010000394.1 GCA_903913345.1 uncultured Magnetococcales bacterium
GATCTCTCCCTGTCAGGACAACGGCCTTGCGATCATTCATCAGGAACAGATCCCGTTCAAACAGTTCCTTTATTCTTCCGGTAGTCAATTTGCTGTGCGAGATGAACCGGTAATAAAGACTCTTTTGCGACAGGGTGGACAAGAAATCACTGACCAGTGGATCATCCTCACCGATCAATCTCCGGAAGTCAATGTGGGTTGTTTTGTCCAGATCCAGGCTGCTGCCGACGTTCACTTCAGAGAGGGGTTGCATGGAATCACCTGTTGCGTCATTTTGCTCGTCTCTTTTTTAACACAGCAAGACGATATTGTTTCTATTTCACGAGATGTGTACGCATGATCCGGTACCGTGACAATGCCTGCCGGATGGAGCGCACCAGCATCTTTTTGTTCACCTGACCTTTGATCAGGTAATCCTGGGCACCCTCGTCAACCGCCTGGATGGCTTTCTGATCGTCATCCAGGCCTGTAAACACAATGATGGGGGTGTCCAGATTTTTCTGGCTCATACGCACAAAGGTTTCGTCATATCCATGGCTGTCGGCCAGGTTGAGATCCAGCAGGATCAAGTCGTATTTTTGTTGGGCCAGAAATGTTTCGGCCTCCCTGAACGTTGTCGCATGCGTCAGATTGAGAGAGGGAACCTGGAGAGGGGCGTCTTTGACACCCACCGAATTGGCCAGCCAGCCATTGATGATTGCAAAAAATTCTGCCTCATCTTCAACGATCAGAAAGTTCAAGCCAGGTTTGACCACATTGATCTTTTGTGGTGTCTTGGCAATAAATTTCGTGGTACTGTGTATCTTTTGGGCACCCTCTGCCTCGATCTCTGTGTCCGGGGCAAGATACCCCATCTTTTCCATGGCATTGACAATAATGTCAACCGCCTGTTGCGGTTCTATCATGTCTGAATTGATGACCAGATCATAATAGGTGCGACTGTTGGGAAAGCGTTTGTACAGGCCTTTAAGAAAACGCGACCTCTCCTTTTCGGTCTCTGCGATTTTACGTTTTGCCTCCTCCAGACCGATTCCTTCGCGTTGCGCGACCCGCTTGACGCATACATCGTAAGAACCTTCAATATTGACCCGGAACACATGGGGGTTTTTGGCCAGAATCAGCCGTGCTCCGCGTCCAATGATGACGCCGCCCTCTTGGGCAATCATCATTGTTGTCTTGATGATATTTTTGTAATAACCAGAGACGGACTGCTCTGGTTTTAAAAACAGTGAATAGATAAAGCTGTCAATGGGCCGGGGGAGTTTTTCATCCATGAGAGACATCAGTTTCTTTGTCGTTTGTGTTGTTTTGATCATCTCGTCGATCATCGAGTGCCCGTAGCAGCTCACATGGAGACGTTCCGCCAACAACTCGGAGATCCGCCCCCCATTGGATCCCAGATTTCTGGATACGCTGACGACGATCGGCTTTTTTTGCTGTGCGGTACTGTTTTGGTTCGTATTGAAAAGACAAGACCTGACCACACCGCCAATCCCGGTACTGGTTTCCATGGGCGTTCTCCATTACAAGGTTGAAAAATTTGTCGTTGTCGTGACCGTCTGATTCGTGACCGACCGTTGGTTTGTTGACTTCAGTCTATTGGATTATTTTCTATCTTTGCATGGATTGCAAGGAGAAAATTGTATCGGGCGTTGGTTTTTTGCAAAATTTAGTTCTTGCATGTTGCCTGTTGATGTCTTAGTATACGCCCTGTTTGCTTGGTTTGCAAGATCGTTCTGCCCTGTTCGGGCCGGTGCGGGGCAGGGACCATCTACTTGTCATCTGATTGGAATGGATATGGATTTACAAAAAATAACCGACGAAGCGGACAGTGTTGTCACCACCTCAAAGGCGGCCCGTTTGCTGGGTGTCTCCCAGCGCACCGTTCATTATTGGATGGACCGGGGGGCCATCAAATTCTGGAAGACCGCTGGCGGTCACTTCCGTATTCCGATGAGTTCCATCAACCAGTTGCTGGAAAAGCGGCAGGAAGAGCTGCTGGAATGCGACCAGCCGGCTATTACCGTTCTGTTGGTGGAAGATGATGAGAATTTAAGGGAGATTGCCAAGGAGGTGGTTGCCAACTGGGGATGGCCGGTCAGACTGGTGGTGGCTGAGAATGGTTTCGACGGTCTGATTCAGGCCGGTTTGCACAAACCGGCCGTGATTGTCGCTGATCTGATGATGCCCGCCATGGATGGGTTTCAGATGCTCAAGAGTCTCAGGGAGACGCCGGACCTCAACGTGCCGCGTATTGTCGTGGTCACCGCACTGAGCGAGCAGCAGATTGCGGCCAATGGGGGTGTGCTGGCTGATGTTGAAGTGTTGCACAAACCGACCCCCTACGATCGGTTGAAGGAGATTGTGCGGGAGGTGTTGCGTGGTCACAGCCGGGGCAAATATGCCGTGACACGCACCAAGTCTGCTTGAAGGATCTCAGGGTGTGCCCACCGCGTTGTGTTGTTGTTCTCCTCCGTCGGTTCGATCTGCCTCAGGTCGGCGACTGTGGTACAAAGGCCTGAAGTGCCTTTTGGACTCGTTGCCCCTCTGCCAGAATTTTATCCAGGATCTCCGGGATGGTTTCCGGCAGGGAACCCCGTTCGATCTGTTGTTCCAATGCGGCGCAGAGGCCGGAAAGCCGCTCTGCGCCAAAAGTGGCCGATATCCCTTTGAGTTTGTGTACAACCTGTTTTAATGCTTCCTGGTCCTCCCCCTGCCACGCGCTGTGTAGAGAATGGATTCGCTCCGGAAAATTTTTGAGAAAGAGAGTGAGCACCCGCTCAAACCCCGCGCCGGTTTCCGTTTTCAATTGGTCCAGAGTGTGGGCATGGATGACCTGGAATGCCCTATTCTCCTCGACGGTCTCTTCTGCACCATCCAGAGTTTGGTGTCCGTTCATGGCAGCCTTTACCTCTACAGGGTTTGAGGGACTTTGTATGCAAAAAGAGCAATGAATGCAAACAGTGTGACCCAATGGCCAGCAAAAGTCAATACCGAAGATGCTTCCCCAACGCATCGCCAGTCAGTCTGCGCTAGGAAAATTCCGCAAAAAACGCATACAATGCCAAATTTACCATTGCAATTGTTGCATGGAGAGAAAATAATGTCAACCGACCATCCGCAAAATCCGCGGTGTGGTCGGCGGCGTCCGATGCTTTAGGAGCCTGGCAAAAATAACTTGTGCAGATTGCGCCGGATTTTGGTTCGCCCGCCAGGCGCAAAAAGGCGCGCATACTATCAGTATGTAAGCCTTTTTGCAACGACGCGGGCGGACCAAAAGACAAGCAAGATGTTCAAGTTATTTTTGCCAGGCTCCTTGGACTCCCGCATCAGCAAAACGCGCCGCCAACCCGGTATCAATGTGGGCTGACCTTTTTACGGGGGTACAATGTCACGCATCCTGGTTATTGATTCAGATCCCGCTCTTCTGGGTTTGCTGCGGGAGACCCTGCACGATCTTGGCCACGAGGTGCTTGTGGCGAACAATGCCAGAGAGGGGGTTCTCCTCACCCTTTTCTGGCACCCGG
The DNA here is from genome assembly GCA_903913345.1 of uncultured Magnetococcales bacterium. Classification (GTDB taxonomy): domain Bacteria; phylum Pseudomonadota; class Magnetococcia; order Magnetococcales; family Magnetaquicoccaceae; genus Magnetaquicoccus. Next base: position 3,528 of record CAIWLA010000394.1, read on the forward strand.
TGGAGGTGATTTTGACCGATATGGACCAGTCAGACCGGGGCGATTTCGATTGGATGAAAGGGATAATCCAGTTTATTCAGGGGCCGAAAGGGAATGTGCCGGTCAAAATCATGCGATTATCCCGTTTTTATTGCCATTGCGATGGCAGCAATGTGTTTGCCATGGCCCGATCTCTTGGGGAAAAGTGGGTCATGGCCAAGCCCCGGCACCCGTTTGTTCTACGCCAAAAGTTGAAGAGCAGCATCGTGGATGTTGCTCCCGGCAGACGACTTGCTTGGACGCATTGATCCTTCGCACCCGGTCAGCCTGTCCGGCACCAACCGAGATCACCGTTTCTGCCGGGACCGTCTGTGAATTGGCCGCAATCTGAAAAGGCAAACGTCAGGAGGGAGAATGCAAAAGGGCATCACGTTGGCAGATTTGGTCGATCTTGGCCGGGTTCAGTCTATGGCGGAGGCTCTTTACAAGGCGTCTGGCATCCCCATCGGCATCATCGGGGTTGACGGAGCAATCCTTGCGGCCACCGGATGGCAGGATATCTGCGTCCATTTCCACCGCGCCAACCCGGAAAGCTGCCAACACTGTCACGACAGCGACCGTTACATCGCCGCACACATCGCTGATCTGACGCCTGGTGCGTATGTCGAGTACAAATGCCTGAACGGCCTGTGGGATATCGCCGTTCCCATCCTGGTGGATGATGTGCATGTGGCCACCTGTTTTCTTGGGCAATTTTTCTACGAAGGGGAATCTCCTGATCTGGCATTCTTTCGGCAACAGGCCAAGAGATTTCATTTCAACGAGGCCGATTATCTGCTTGCCCTGGGCAAGGTGCCGATCTTTTCCCGCAAAAGGGTTCAGGAGATCATCGCCTACGACACGCAATTGGTTTCCATGCTTTCCGACATGGGTTTGAACGCCTTGCGTCAACGGGAGCGCGCAACCGCCCTGGAGGCTGCCAATGACCAACTCCAGAGGGAGAGGGCGCAACGCCTTGCCGTGGAAGAAGAGCGTGATCGTTTTTTCAACCTCTCCCCGGACCTGTTTTGCATCCTGGGCAGCAACGGCCAATTCTCGCGGGTCAATTCCGCGTTGTCCGCGGCTCTGGGATATCACCCGGATGAAATGGTGCACATGCCCTATCAGGCGTGCATTCATCCAGAGGATTGGCAGAGAACGGTATTGGAAATTCAACATATTTTATCCGGCGCAACCTCCCGTGACTTTGCCATCCGACTGTTGCACCGATCAGGCAGTACGCTCTGGACGGAGTGGACCGGCATGGGAGATGGTCGGGTCGTCTATGCGGCGGGTCGTGACATGACCGAGCGGAAACAGGTGGAAGACGCCCTCCGACTCAGCGAATCCCGATTTCGAGGAGCCTTCGAGACCGCCGCCCAGGGCATGGCTCTGCTCTCCACCGAAGGTCGGTTTCTCAGGGTCAACCCATCCCTGTGTACCATTGTCGGTTACAGTGAGGAAGAACTGCTGGCCACCGATTTTCAGACCCTCTCCCATCCCGATGATCTGGAGGTCAATCTGGCCTATATGCGCCAGTTACTGGCTGGGACCATACCGACCTACCAAATTGAAAAGCGATATTTCCACAAAAATGGTCAAGTCGTCTGGGTGCTGGTCAGCACCTCCCTGGTCCGGGATGGCCATGGCCAGCCGGTTCACTTTGTGGCACAAATTCAGGACATCACAGACAAAGAGATCGCAGAAGAGAGATTCCTGTCTGCCAAACGGCAACTGGAACTGCAGGTGGAGTGCATCAGTCGCATCCAGGGTTTGTTCATCGAGGCGTTGCACCCTGGCGCGCTTTTCAACACCCTGCTGTTGGAGATTCTGCGACTGACCGGCAGTCATTATGGATTTATCGCTGAGGTGCAACGGGATGAACACGGTGTTGTCCGTTTTCGGGCACTGTCCATCTCCAACGTCGCATGGAACGAGGAGGATCGGGCCTACTACGAAGCCAACGCCCTATCCGATTTTTGTTTCACCAGCGCGCGTGGTTTGCACGTCGAGGCCTTTCTGAGTGCATCACCGGTGATCGCCAATGATCCAGCCCATGATCCCCGGCGTTCTGGTCTGCCCGCCGGGCATCCCCCATTGCACACCTTTCTGGGTCTCCCGATCAAGCGCGGGGAGGAGATCGTGGGCATACTGGGGCTGGCCAATTGTCCGCAAGGTTACGACATGGCCATGGTGGACTATCTGGAACCGGTCATCTTGAGTTGTGCGCAAATCATTGTGGGGAATCACAACCGAAACGAGAAGATCCAGGCCGAGGTGTTGCAACGGGAGGCGGAATTGGCCTTGCGAGAGAATGAACAACAACTGCGTGAAACAACCGCAGCCTTGGCAGAAGGTCTGTATGTGCTGGACCGGGAAGGACGAATCACCTTCATCAACCCGACTGCCCTGACCCTGTTGGGCTGGCGGGAGGAAGAGGTGCTTGGGAAAAATTCCCATGCCCTGTTTCACCATTCCCATATGGATGGCTCTCCCTATACCAGTTCTGTCTGTCCCCTGTGCAACGTACTGCATGACGGCCATGTGGTGACGACCGAGAAGGAATGGCTTTTCCAGAGGGATGGGCAATCTTTCCCGGTCTCCATGACTGCTTCTCCCCTCAACCGGTCCGGACATGTGACCGGTGCCGTGGTCGTCTTCCGGGACATCACCGAACGGCGAGCGATGGAAAAAGAGCTGCTCGAAAGGGAAAAACTGTACAGTTCTCTGGTCCACAATGTTCCAGACTATGTCATGCGTTATGATCGACAACACCGGCATGTGTTTGCCAGTCCCGCTTGCATCCGTGATTCAGGGAAAACACCGGATGAATTTATTGGCAAAACACATCGGGAGATTGGTTTTCCAGAGCATCTGTGTGTCATGTGGGAACGGGCGATCGATCGTTGTTTTGCAACGAATACCCCACAAACAGAGGTCTTTGACTGGGAGAGTGTTCATGGTGTGGTCACCCTGGAATGGCGTGTCATCCCTGAATTCTCGGAAGGGAACGTGGTTGAGACCATACTGGGCCTTTCTCGTGACATCACGGATCTCAAGCGATCGGAATGGGAACTCAGGAAAAGAGAAGCCACGCTCAAGAAGGCCCAGCAGGTTGCACACCTGGGATCCTGGGAGTGGCATATCCGGTCCAACCAATTGGTATGGTCCGATGAAATGTTCACCATTTTTGGTCTCTGCAAGGAGGACGGCACCAGCGATCTGGCCGAGGTGATTGCGCGTACCATCCATCCCGACGACCGCGCCAAGGTCGAACAGGCAAACCAGTCCGTCATCACACACAAGAGGTCGGAGCCTTTGGAGTATCGGGTCATCTGGCCCGATGGGACAGTTCGCACAGTCTGGGCGGAAGCCGGTGAATTGATTTTGGACGAGGCGGGCAACCCGGTACGCCTGTCGGGCATTGTTCAGGACATCACCGAGCGCAGGCGGAACGAAGAGGCGTTGCGCCTGAGCGAAACCATCCTCTTGCATATTACAGAAGGCATCGTGCTTGTCAGGGCTGACGATGGGACCATTGTGTATGCCAACCCGAAACTGGAACGCATGTTTGGCTATGACCTGAATGAATTGAACGGACAAAATATCTGTATTATCAATGCCTCAACGGACAGGGATCCAGAAGAAACGGCGGCCATTATTCAAGATGATCTCAAGCAAATCGGCGTATGGAGCGGGGAAATCCTGAACCGGAAAAAGGATGGCACCGTTTTATGGTGTCATGCCACGGTTTCGACCTTCCAGCACCCGGAGTTCGGAACGGTTTGGCTCGCGATCCATCAGGATATCAGCGAGCGGAAACGGTTAAGAGAAGAGATCGACCAGTTCTTTTTCGTCGTCAATGATTTGCTGTGTATTGCAGATACCAGTGGTTATTTCATGAGGCTCAATCTCTCCTGGGAGAAGGTGTTGGGATATTCGGTGGAAGAGTTGACATCCAATCCGTTCGAGACGTTTGTTCATCCAGAGGATGTCGAACCGACCAGACAGGCGATTGCCACCCAGATCGGGCAACAACCGGTTCTCGCTTTTGTCAACCGCTATCGTGCCAAGGATGGCAGTTACCGCTGGCTGGAATGGAATTCCGTTCCGGTGGGCAACACGATTTATGGTGCCGCACGCGACATTACCGAGCGCAAAGCCATTGAGGACGCCCTGCGTACCCAGTCGGAAGAGTTGCGTCTTTTCTACGAATTGCCTTTCATTGGCATGGCCATCACCTCTCCTGAAACAAAACGCTGGATCGTGGCCAACGGCCATTTATGCCAGATGCTGGGTTATTCCAGAAAGGAGCTTGTCTCCCTTACCTGGGCCGAAATGACCCACCCGGAGGATCTGAATGCCGACCTGGAATCTTTCAACCAGGTTGTGCAAGGTCAATTGGATGGCTATGTGCTGGACAAGCGGTTTATTCGCAAGGATGGGCAGTGCATTGATACCGTCCTGAATGTGCAGGCAATCCGCAGGATGGACGGTACGATCGATCGTTTTTTTGCCACGGTATTGGACATTACGGAGCGCAAGAGGATGGAGGCCTCTCTGTTGGCATCCAAGGAAGCGGCCGAAGCGGCCACTCGTGCCAAAAGCGAATTCCTGGCGGCCATGAGCCACGAGATCCGCACGCCCATGAACGTGGTGTTGGGCATGTCGGAGATGTTGCTGGAGAGCGATCTCAACCCCACACAGCGTCATTTTGCCCAGACCATGCACCAATCGGGCAGGGCCTTGCTGACGGTGATCAATGATGTGCTGGATTTTTCCCGTATTGAATCGGGCCGCTTCTCGTTATCAGAGATCGCCTTTTCCCCCCGCCAGGTTCTGGAAGATCTCACCCATTTGATGCAAATGACCGCCGAGGAGAGGGGGCTTGTCCTGGAATTGAAGGTCGCTACTGACGTGGGGGATGCCATGCTGGGTGATGAAGGACGGGTTCGCCAGGTTCTCATCAACCTGCTGGGCAATGCGATCAAATTCACCCACCAGGGACGGATAGATGTCGAGCTGTCCTTGCATCCCACAGAACCGGAAACCCTCCTGTTTCAGGTTTCCGATACCGGCATCGGCATCGCCCAGGAGCAACTGGGCCACATATTCGAACAATTTACCCAGGCGGATTCGGGTATTACGAGGAGCTATGGAGGCACTGGCCTGGGACTGGCCATCTCCAGGCGTTTGGTGGAGTTGATGGGGGGCCGCATTTGGGTGGAAAGTCGGTTGGGGCAAGGGAGTCAATTCTGTTTCACGTTGCCCGTGCGGCCAGTGGCCGCATCGTCGCCGCCTGGCCCGTCGGAGGAACAGATCACTCAGGCCAGCACAAAAACGCTGCGCATCCTGTTGGCGGAGGATGTCGAAGAGAATCAGATGCTGTTTGAAGCGTATCTGATGCAGACCCCTCACCAGGTGGTCATGGTAAACGATGGTCTGGAAGCCGTTGATCGGGTACAAAAAGAAACATTTGACCTGGTGGTCATGGACGTCCAGATGCCCAGGATGGACGGATACACCGCCACCCGTGCCATTCGCCAGTGGGAGCAGAAGGAGGGGCGACGCCCCTTGACCATCGTGGCCCTGAGTGCCCATGCGGGCATTGAGAGGCAGGAAGAGAGTCTGGCCGCCGGGTGTGATGCGTATCTCACCAAACCGATCGGCAGGCAGACATTGCTGGATGCCATTCAGCGCGTTGCGGAATCTGTCAGCGGGCAGGATGTGCTGGATGCCATCCGGTACGCTTCGGGAGATGCGTGACCGGGTGGTGGTGGGCACCAAACAAAAATTTTGACAGGTGGTGCTGGTTTTGTGGTAGGCTGTACCCGTCATCCATTTCAGACGGAGAACCGCCATGGCCATGACTGCCACTTTTGACATATTGTCCTGCGCCAAGCGTTTCAAGGCCGCTGGCTTTACTGACAATCAAGCTGAGGAGGTTGTTGCCGCTTTGCGTGACGTGCGCGATTCCCGTCTTGAGGAGATGGCCACCAAAAGTGACATCAAGGAGGCGAAGTCCGAACTTGAAACCAGGATCGCTGAGGCCAAGGCAGAAACCATCCAGTGGATGTTCGGTGTGGCCGCCGGGCAGACGGTGTTTATCATCACCATTCTCAAGCTGTTTCCCTTCCCCCGGTAAACACAAACACGAAAAAAGAATCGGGCGTTCCAAATGGGCACGAATGTGGCACTCTGCCACTTGTGCTCTCTGGCTCCATCCGCGTGTTCAAGCGGAGGGAACCCAGGTGGCCGTTTTCCCGGTCCAATTCTGCACAAGAGGCTGTTTTCCTTTTACAGTACCCGCTTTCATCTGGTAGTCTGTGCCCTTGCGGATGCTGTGCATCGCCAGGGCATCGATACAGTTTTTTTGTGGGGCAGAACAGGGCATCATGAAATTTGAATATTGCCAGAAGTGCGTGGTGCCAGCC
>CAIWLA010000395.1 GCA_903913345.1 uncultured Magnetococcales bacterium
AAAATAACTTGGACATCTTGCTTGTCTTTTGGTCCGCCCGCGTCGTTGCAAAAAGGCTTACAAACAGATAGTATGCGCGCCTTTTTGCGCCTAGCAGGCGAACCAAAATCCGGCGCAATCTGCACAAGTTATTTTTGCCAGGCTCCTATGTGCGTATCGGATAGCCCTGATTCCGCCAACTGAGCAGGCCACCGGATACGTTGAATACCTGCCCAAAACCGGCCCGCTTGAGCAACACCGCACCGTGCAGAGAACGGTTGCCGCTGCGACAGATGACCGCCACCGGTCGGGAAGCCGAACGGCGACGCACCGTTTCAACCTGTTGACGCAACTCCGACAAGGGGACGAGTATGGCCTGCGGAATCCGTCCCGAGTCAAACTCGGCCTGACTGCGGACATCCAGCAAGAGGGGTGGAGAGGGAGAGGCCAGTTGTTTGGCCAATTCGTGGACACTCATGGTCTCCACGCCTGTCGCCTTGGCCAGGACGGGGCCGCGCAAAAAAAACGCCACCAGTCCCACCATCACCAGCAGCGTCGTGCCATTTTCCTGTAACCAGTCCATTGGATCCACTCTAAACAGGCGGTGCGGTCGCCTTGCCCGTCCACGCCGCAAAATGAAAGAAATCCCGATCTTCAGCCCGATCAATCGAGTTCGGCTGATGTCCCAAAGACGGTGCGGGTCAAGGCGATCAGATCCAACACCTTGCAATCACCCACCCGATAAAAAACCTGATTGGCTTCTCGTCGGGAAGAGAGAATATGTTTGTCACGCATGATGGTCAAATGCTGGGAGACGTTGGATTGGGTCGTGCCAACGGCCTCCACCAACTCCTGGACACTCAACTCCCGGTCATTCAAGGCGACAATGACCTTCAACCGCAACGGATGTGCCAACGCCTTCATGCAGCGGGCCACCTTTTCAATATTGGCCTCGTCAAAGTTGCCTGACACGCCATCCCCCCTGAATCCTGTTAACGAATGGTTCCTGTCCGTGTGGTGCCGACCCCCCTCTCCAAACGGCACAGCCCATCCCTCTTTACTGCCCCCATCCTTCCCCGGAGAATACGCCTTATTTTCCGGTCCGTCAACAGATTATGGGTTGAAAGATTTCTGATTTCCAGGCATAACAGGGGACATGAATACGATACCGCCCCTTGAAGATCTCCAGGTGTTGGCCTGGCTCCAACAAAATCCGGATTTTTTGGCCAAACATGCGGGACAGTTCCCGGTGTCCGCCATCCACGCCTCGGGCAATGTGCTCAGCCTGGAGGCCGGGCAATTGAACCATCTGCGTCGTCAGAATGATCAACTGCGGGAAAAACTGGATGCCATTCTGAATCGTCTCCTCCGCAATGAAGAAATTTATCGTGCCTTTCATACCATTCAGACGCGGTTGATCATGGCCACGGCCCCCTGGACTGTCATTGCCATTGCCACTCAGGAACCGGAAAATTTATTCAATATTCAGAGGGTAACGGTGTCACTGAGCGCGCAGGAGTCGGCGGTGGTTGGTCTGTTCCGGCAGGGGCCGCCCTCCGAATTGCTGGAGGATCGTCTCTTTGTGCTGGATCATGCCCGGTTGGTCCAAACCCTGGGTGAGGGGTCTGCACCGGTGATTCGTGTGGGTCGTGAGGGCAAAAACAAGCCGCTCTATTTTGGTCCGGTGGCCTCCACCATCCGTTCCGAGGCCCTGGTGCCGTTGTATGCACCGGAAGACGATGCCCATCCGCATCGGCGTCTCATCGGCTCCCTCAACCTGGGCGGTGAGACCCCCAATCGGTTTCTCCCCAGCGATGCCACCGACTTGTTGCAAGACCTGGCCAACGTCTTCACCCTCTGCCTCATGCGCATGACCCATGATGCCCATTTGTCTGCCGCCTTGTTGCGGTCGCAGACGATCCCACCCGCGTAATTCTGTTTCCATGTCAATCATGCAATTTTTAAAACGATTGCAGGGGTC
>CAIWLA010000396.1 GCA_903913345.1 uncultured Magnetococcales bacterium
AATCCTTGCCCCCGCCGATAAACAACAATACCTGCTCGGTGGTCTGTTCGGGCAATCGAATGGCCTCCTGGTCGCGGCCCTGCCGGGGAAAAGAGACCCGCCCACGGGGATCCAACCCATTGCGATAAAAAAATTCCCCCAGGCCGTTGGTGTAGACCAACTCCCAAAAATCGGCCTCCTCGCCGCTCATCGGCTCCCCATGCAGAACAATCTCCCTGGGACAGCAGGTTTTGTAATACGATATGCCCAGCATTCGATGCAGGTTGCGCAATCCCCGGTAGACCGCCGGTTGTTGCGGGTCCGGGGCTGGCAGGGCCAATGGCCAATCCACCCGCTCCTCAAAATCGATCGGCGTCACCTGATCGCCGGACAATCGATAGCTGAAACGGGCCGAATGACCGTGACTCGCAAAATGCAAAAATTCAAAGCGATGAAAACCGGAGAGGAGATGGTTCATGGTCAAACCTGTTTTTCCCAAAATGCGGGCAAAGCCTCCAACAATTCTTGCAGTCCCTGCTCCCTGATCCGTCCCACGGCCTCCGCCAGGTCGAGCCAGACCCGCTGGCGAAAATCTTCCTCCCAGGTGTCCAGTATCTCGGTCACCCGCATGACAAAGACCTGCACCTCACAAAAATCCCCCCACTTTTCATACCGAAAGGTGCCCAGACAATCGGACAGGACCACGCCCATCACCCCGGCCTCCTCCAGGGCCTCCTTGGCGGCGGAATCGGCGGGGGAGAGATCGGGTTCGATGATCCCCTTCGGAATGATCCACCGTTTGCCCTGACGAGAGGTGATCATCAATATTTCCAGTGTATCACCCACCCGGCGCACGGGAATCACGGCCGACTGCTCATAACAATAATCCGGGTGTTCACGCATGGTCATACCCCTTGGTCCGACGAATGAACCGGTCGGGCATCCTTGAGCACCATTTGCAGGCTCTCCCGATCCCGGTAGCTGTTGATTCCACACGTCCCGGCGACATCCACCCGCCCGGACGCCATCAACCCCTCCCCCAATGGTCCCGGCCAGGCCTGAAAGACAATGGCATCCAGCGCGTTGTCCTGGTGGTCGATCAAGAGGCATTTGACATGTCGCTCCTTGAGCAGACGGGGATTGACCACCCGCATATTTTCCAGGACCACCACCGGCTCTGGATTGCCCTGCCCAAACGGTTGCAGAGACTCCAGATGGCTGACAAAGGTCCGATTGACCGCCATCAGGGGGACCACACCATCAAAATACAACACCGGATCAAACAGACCAGGGGTGAATTGTGCCTGAATCGCCTGATCAAACGCCTCGGTAAAGGCCGGGAGATGACGGGCCTCCAGGCTGAGTCCCGCAGCGGCGCGGTGTCCACCAAAGGCTTTCAACAGGGGCGCAGACCCCTCCACGGCGGCCAATAGATTGATGCCGGGAATGGAACGCCCGGAACCCTTGCCCTGACCCTGCTCATCCAGGGCAATGACAATCACCGGTCGATACAACCGTTCCGCCAATCGAGAAGCCACCACGCCAATGACACCCGGATGCCACCCCGCATCGGCCACGACCAGACCAAATCGCCGACCCACCCCGCCCGCCGCCTCGATGGTCGCCAATGCCCCGCGCAACATGCGCTCTTCCAGGGACTGTCGTTCCCGGTTGTATCCTTCCAACTCCTCGGCCAACACCTGTGCCCGTTCCGCATCCTCCGTGACCAGCAGATCCACGCCCAGCATCCCCCGATGCAGGCGTCCCCCCGCATTGATGCGGGGTCCGAGTTGAAAGGCCACCTGACCGGCCCGCAACCCCCCACCCAGATGGGCACACTGCTTCAACGCCTGCAACCCCACGGATCCAGAGTCGGCGGCCACCCGCAAACCCTGGGCCACCAGAATGCGATTGAGACCGGTCAGACTGGCCACATCGGCAATGGTACCGATGGCCACCAGATCCAGCCACTGTTTGAGATCCGGCTCCACCCGCCCGGCGTGAAACCACCCCCGCTGCCGCAATCCCCGATTCAGGGCCATGAGCAGATAAAAGGCCACCCCCACCCCCGCCAGGTTTTTATGGGGGAAAGAGTCGTCCGGGCGATTGGGATTGATCACGGCAAACGCGGGGGGCAACACCTCGCGCATTTGATGGTGATCGGTGACAATGACATCCAGACCAGCCTGCCTGGCCTCGGCCAACGCCTCGAAGGCGGTGGCACCGCAATCCACCGTGATGACCACCCGAATCCCCTCGACCGCCAGGGCACGCAGGGCCGCTCCATTGGGTCCATACCCTTCTGTCAGTCGATCGGGAATATAGACCCGAATGATTATCCCCAACGCCCGGAAATAGCGCACCAACAGGGCCGAGGAGGTGACACCGTCCACATCATAATCCCCGAAAACGGCGATGGACTCGCCCTCCTCCACCGCCCGGACCAGACGGTCCACCGCCTTTTCCATATCCAACAACCGCAGGGGATCCAGCAACTGTTGCAACCGGGGACGCAAGAAAAGATCCACGGCAGCCGGATCATGCAGCCCGCGATCCGCCAGAATGGTGGCAAAGATCGGGTTCAGTCCAAACGCCTCCGCCAACTGCCGGTGCGTATCCAGCACCAGACTGCGCGGTCGCCATATCTTTCCAGAGAAGGAGAGAGGGGATTTTTCCATCAGAGACCACACATCGACCAAAGGGCCACCGGCGACATCTCCTCTCCCATACCCGGACGACCGCGATGCCAGAATCGCCGCTGTCGGGCCAGGGCACGACCGGACGCCATCACCCAGGGGCAATGGCCATCCTCAGAGAGGGGGTTGAGAGAGGTGATCACCATGGTCTCCTGGGTGCCGGCCAATGTACGAGTCAATGGTTCCAGCAGTTGGTCGTTGATCCGTTGCAACAGGGTTCGGTGGGCATCCAGCAGGCCATGTCTGGCCAGAACGGCAGGCAGGGAGAGATGGATCAAGGCCACGCCCGTGGTCATGGCGGACCGTATCGCCGTCACCAGTGGGGAAAAATCGGCCTGTTCGTCCAGTGCGGCCAGGGCATGGCCGCTGGCGCGCGCCAGTCCCGCCACCACCGGATGCCCTGTCCAACAATATCCTCGACCGGCCGAATGGAGCGGCGCGCAGGCCATGCCACGACCCACACCCCACATCCAGGGGGTATTCAACGGGAGACGACCGGCCTGTTTCCGATCCCGATTGACGGGATGGCGGGCCAAAACCAACTGCCCAACCGTCAACAGGGAGAGCAGGGTGTTGGCATACGGTCCGACCGGCGACCGCTTGCGAAAGGAGCACCCATCCAGCTCCTCCAACGGGCTGGTACGCACCAGAGCCGGGGGATCCAGGGCGGCAGAACGGGAGAGGAGAGGAACGGATCCCAATCGGGAGGGGGGATGCAACACCCACCCGGCCTCTTCCAGATCGGGCAACACCGCCTCCACCAGATCCCAACACTCCTCATGGCTTTGTCCCGTCCGTTCGGCGGAGAGAAAGATCAGATCATTCTGTTTCTGGTACAAATGGGTAAAGCCCAGGCAACACCACGTCCGGTCCGGGTCCGGCCATTCGGTACCCTTCCGGTCCATCAGACCGAGTGCCGTGGCATGACCCAGGGGCAAATCCCATTCCGGACTGACCGGACTGGCCACCAGGCGACCAAAAAATTCAAAACGGGGTTCTCCTGAAAAACGCAATCGACCCGTGCGACCCGTGGCCGCCAAACGATCCACAACCGACAGGCGGGCAAAGGCGTCCGGGTCCAGACCATCGATCACTACGAGAATGGGCACGATAAAAAGACCTCACTCCTGACGTACCAAACGCAATCCCAACGTGACGAGCGCGCTGTTTTCGGCCACCCGCAACCGACTGGTTGGCCAACACTCCTGTGGTGCGCTGTTGAATCCCCCGCCCCGCGCCACCCGCATCTCCCTGGGGCCACTGGCCTTGTTGAGGCGATTGGCCGAGGAAGACGAATGGGTGACACGCAGGTCGGATGGCTCTGGACCCTGTGGATTGACCCTGGGACTTTTCCAATAATAATCGGCCTGATAACGGTCGCTCACCCACTCCCAGACATTGCCGAGCATGTCATGAAGACCCCAGCCATTGGCCCTCTTTTCGCCCACCGGATGCGACTGACCCCTGGCATTGTCCCGGAACCAGGCCTGATCGGTCAGATGTTCCGCACCAAATTGCAACGTGGATTTTTGCAGAATGGGCAGATCGCGTACCCCGGCACGGGCGGCATATTCCCACTCCGCCTCGGTGGGCAACCGGAAGGTATACGGTGTACCGATCATGCGCCCAAACTTGTCGAGAAATATCTGGGTATCCCTCCAGGTGATCCGTTCCACCGGATGGTTGGCCTTGGAGTTCATGAACAGACCGGCTGGATAATCCCCCATGATCCGTCGCCATTTGCCCCAGGTCAGTGGATATTTGCCCAGCCAGAACCCATCCAATTGCACCTCATGTTCCGGTCCTTCCTCTTCCTTCCGGTTGGGGTCCGTCAGGGAGGCCCCCATGGTGAACACCCCCGCCGGAATCCAGACAAATTCCATTTTGGTGGCCGCCTCTTCCCAAACGGTCCCCGCCTTCCGCAGAGAGGGTGGGATCTCAGCCGGTGTTTGGTGGACCACCACGCCCCCGTCTCGACCACGCACCCCCCCCCGATCTGCGGCCTCTTTGGGGAGCACTGCCCCGGCTACCGAAGGAACGGAGGGGGAAACAGGTGGCACAATGCGTTGCACCTCCCCCGGTTTGGGCATGATCAGATCGGGAATGGCACGGCCAAACCGGTTCGGCTCGGAGGTGCGACGGGAGAAGGCATCCAGGGAAGAGATGAAACCACGCCAACTCGTCGTTTTGCTGGTCGCCCCGGAGCCGTCGATTTCATCGGCACCCGGCGCGGATGAAAGGATCAGCGGAAGAGAATCCACCGGCGGAGATTCCAACCCCGGAGATCCCAACAACAGCGGTCGCCATTCACGGATGGACTGGGGACGTTCCGTTTCCAGCACCATCAGTGCCCTGTCCACCGCCTGCAGAAAGGCGGGAGAATAGAGTCCTCTGCCCATATCCTCCGCCGCCGGCAGGGGATCCGGTGCGCGGCGCAGACGGGCGGCGATGCGAATGCTCGCTTCCAGTGGCTTTTTCCCGGTAATGGCACGGTACAGCACACCACCCATGGCATAAATATCCGACCATGGCCCCTGTCGACTGCCTGTGGAATCATATTGTTCAAAGGGAGAGTAGCCCATGCTGAGCAGGCTGGTCATCTTCTCGCTTTTCCCGACCACCGATTGCCGGGCGGAACCAAAATCGAGCAGGACCGGCAGACCATCCGCACTGCGGATAAAAATGTTGGGCGGTTTGATGTCCCGGTGGATATAATCCGCCGCATGCAATGTCTCCAAACCGTCCAACAAGGGGGAAACCATCTTTTTCAGCGTGGCTTCATCCAGTGTCTTGCTGCGACGCAACCGACTGTCCAACCCCTCCCCCTCTACATATTCCATCACCATGTAGGCGGTATTGCCACTGCGAAAAAAACTGGTCACCCGCACAATGCAGGGATGACGAAACTGGGCCAGAATTTGCGCCTCCTTCAAGAAACGGTCCAGCCCCCACTCAAACGTCCTGGCATCCGATGGCGAGTGGGGCACGACCTCCTGACGACTGCCTCGTGAGGCATAGATCGATGGCAGATACTCCTTGATGGCAACCCACTGGTTTTGATTGTTGTCCCTGCCCAGGTAGGTAATACCAAAACCGCCTTTTCCCAGCACCTTGACAATTTCAAACCAGAGCAGTTTTGTGCCAGGGGGCAAAGCGTCCGAAAAATCTTCGGCGATCATCTCGTGCTTTCCTCGTGCCCGGCACCGGACAGTCGTGAACGCAACGCCCCGGCCTGATCCTCCAACAAATCTTCCGACAGATCCTCTTCCTCACTGTCCAGGGTAAAAATTTTGGCCCGTTCCACCTCCTCGCGCAGACCAGCAGGGTGCGGGATATGGGGTACAGTCAAGCCAACCGGACCAGACCCGCCCTTCTCCCAGTGCGACCCACGCTCGGAGGTCTGACAGCCACTTTTCAGGCGACCTTCCAGGACATCCTGCGCAAATGATTCAAAATTGACCGGGGCTGGAAAAATTTTTCTGACCACCCACTCCCGGCCCGCGAGCCAGAGATCCTGCCAAAAACCAACGCCATTTTTCAGAATGATAAACCCTTCCACCCCCCACAACAGCCCTCTTTCGGTCAGGATTGCCAACCATTCCTGCGCCCGCACACCCCACTTGGGATCGGGAACCCCGCCACGACGCGGAACCGGCCGCTCACGCGGTGCAATTCTGGCTCCCTGACTGCTGTCCACCTTTTGCGCAAACCGCTGGTTGCGGGTACGCAACGACCCCGACTGGTCATTCGGTCCAGTCGGCCTCTTTTTCCGCCGCCACCAGGCAGAAGAGGTCATCTGCATGATACGGTGCATTTTTTGTCCAGGCTTGAACACGTTCATCGATCATCACAAGGCGATACGTGCAAAAAAACAATCACCATCACTTAACTCGGACCCCTTTTTGGAGTAGAGTGAGTTGTTGGGAGTGGTCGGCACACCGCCCCATTCACCGACCCACCCATGCCAGAACAGCATACCACCCACGGAGGAAAAATGACACAGAGAGCGTGTCCACGTCCAGAGAATCCGCACTCCTCTTCCGTCCTTCCCTCGGCACCGCACAGTCCCATGCACCCCAGGCTGCAACAACTCCTCCCGGAAGAGGCGTTTACCCTGTTGCAGAACAAAGGGGTTGCCTTTGTGGATATACGCTCAGAGATTGAACATTTTTTTGTCGGAAACCCCAAGGGAGCCATCAACATTCCCTGGCAGGATGCCCCCGATTTTGAGTTGAACCCTCATTTCATCCGGGAAGTATCCCAGATCGCCAAAAAAGAACAACCCATCATCCTGATTTGTCGCTCCGGGCATCGATCCATCGATGCGGGAAACGCCCTGATACAGGAGGGGTTTCAACAGGTTTATCATGTGTTGGAAGGATTTGAAGGAGATCGGGACGCGAACCACCACCGCAGCAGCGTCAATGGTTGGCGATTCCGAGGATTGCCCTGGGTTCAATGTTGATGGGACCACCCGACCCCATTATGGAGAGAGTCGCCGGGCAATGGCCAACATGTCTGGGCCCAGGTAAATCAGAAGACCGATGACACCCAGCACCACCAGAAATACCGTACCCCCAACCAGATTGACCACCAAATCCTTGTGGCTGCGCCCCTGTGTCATCCAGTTGGCCAGGGTGCGCAAGGAGAGAATACCCACAAACAGGGTGTCCCGATAGACCAACAGATGGCTGATGCCCTTTTCCCTCATTTGAATCAGGCAGTCCTGACAGGAGGCGTCGTGTGCCACCTTGATCAGTTCACTCGTCATCACGTCCCGCATCAGAGTGGTTTCTGGATTGCGCTTTTTGCCCACCACCCGGGTCAGGAGATCCCGTTCGGTAAAATATCCGATCACCCGGCCCTTGCCAGTCACCACAATTGAGCCGGCACCATGGTCAGCCATAATGCCCACACTCTCGGAGACCGTCCGATTCTGGTCAATGGTCACAATATTGCGCTCGATTATGCTCGTTATTTTACATCTCATCGGTCGACAATCCATAACAACGGCTTGATTAATGACTCATTTAACCAAAAACTCTCCCTGCGAACAACACCCTTCCGAATCGTCAGAACAACGCATCGTATTTCCGGTTGAACGTGCAAACACACCGCACCCCAACCCCGTTGGCAACGCCACAAGCCACTGCCCACAGGATGGCTCATATCACGCCAAAAAGAAAGGAACAGCAAAAAAAAGTCATCACCAACTCCTTATATGCAAAAACTGGACACTCAGGAGTGGCATCGATTACACTGCACATGGCTGTGGGTGGCGTTTCCCAGGTAGAAGTCACCCCCACAGAAAACGGGAACCCGCCGGATTCTCAAGATCAAGCGGATTCCCGTCCGCACGGTTGCGAAGGGATCTGCCCGTTGCGATCCCTGGTCGTCTGGGATCAAGGCTGAGGCTTATGACACGGTGGTTGCGTTCCACTTGCGCAACAAAGCGGCCCCTCTCTCCGACAATTGTTCCAGTTGCTCCCCTGTCTTGCGCAATAGCGCGGCGTTTCGATCCGACAACTGCTTCAATTGATTATCCGTTTTCTTGAGGAGTGCCGAATTTCTATCGGACAACTGCTTCATCTGGCTTTCCGTTCGATGGATCATGTCCACATGACGATCGGAAGAGAGATGCATGTATTCGTTGGTTCGCCGCAACAGGGCGGCATTGCGGTCAGACAACTGCCGCAACTGCATGTCGATGCGTTTTTTCAACAGGCGCATCTGCCCTTCCAGGTGTTCGATACGTTGCATCTCCGATGCACTGGCCCGCTTGGACCGTTTTTTGCCGGTCACACTCTCCTGGCCAGCGTCTGTTTTGGAATCCGCTTTTTTCTCTTTTTCCTTCTGGCCTTTTTTTGTCTCTTTATTCTCTTTATTCTCTTTGTTTGCCATTGGTTTCTCCAAAAAAAGGGGTGAATGCGGATGATACATAAAAAACCCACAACAGGATCATGATACCCCCGAAATGCAAAAAAGTCGATAACTTCCTTGCACATTTCGCCCCATTGACCAAGAAAAGGGGTAAGGATCAAAAAATGACATCCACACCAGACCGATACTCCGTTCTTTTTCAGAACAATTGGCAAGGAAGGTCACTGATGGTCGTCGATGAGGGCGGATACCGCTCGCTCTACTTTGACAACCAGATGATCCAGAGCCGCATGGCACTGGAAGATCCCCTGCGCTTGATCCTGCCCTACACCCGGCATATGCTGGCCTGTCTGCTTTTCAACAATCATCCCCAACATATTCTCATGGTTGGACTGGGAGGCGGTTCCCTGGCCAAATTTTTTCTCCACCATTTCCCGGAGTGCCGTGTGGAGGTGGTGGATTCCAACCCGGAGATGGCGGCCATCGCCCGCCAATTTTTTTTCCTGCCCATCGACGATCGGTTGACCCTCTATTGTGCCGATGGCGAGGATTTTATTGCGACCATGGCGGGCAGACAGCCGCTCTACGACCTCATCCTGATAGACGCCTTCGACCATGACGGCATGGCCCGTTCTGTCTATACGCACCCTTTTTTCCGGCAAATTCGTCCGTTATTGACCCATGACGGGGTACTGGTACTCAATGTAAACCGGGCAGAAGTGGGTGCCTATTCGCCCATACTGACCCATATCACCGACTGTTTTTCAGAGGCCAGTTTTCGTCTGCCGGTGCCGCTCCCTTCCCACAATGAGATTATTTTTTGTTGCAAACACAAGTCGGCGACCACCCACCTGACCGCACCTTGTCAACAAATGGCCGGATGGACCCAACAGAAACCGGAACTGGATTTTATCGACTGGATGCAACGGATGACGCTACTGAAACATATAACGTTACCGAAACAGGGGATCTGGCGGCAGTGGATGGATCATCTCGATCGTTACAGAAACAGGTGTTCCGGGCCATGAAATCGTTTTTTCTCATTCTCTTGTCGCTGGTATTGATTGTTGTCGTGGCCAGGCAGACATGGGAAACCACCGAGATTCCCCTCACCCGGACAACCCCTCAAGAGGAGATGCCCCCCGTCAAAAATGGGCGCGACTGGCTGCGGGATGACCGTTTTGTTCCGTTGTCCAATCGGGTAGGGATCCTGGAAGAACGGGTTTATCGCCTCTTCCATCCGGTTGATCCGATGCAAAAAATGGTGGAGATGGAAGCCCGTTTGACTCGCCTGGAAGAAGAGAAAAACCA
>CAIWLA010000397.1 GCA_903913345.1 uncultured Magnetococcales bacterium
ACGGCGTTTGGAATGATTTCCCAGCTCTTTTCCGGGCGTTTGTGCAGGGTATCCAGGTGACGTTTGCTCCAGGCACTCTGGTAGATGACAAAGCGGGATTGCGCCAGGGCCTCCCGGTTTTTTTGATTGGCTGCATGATATTCGGGGAGAAAGACCCGGTCCCCGAAGGCCTCTCCAAAACGGCGATAGTGGTCCTCGATGTACATGCCGGCCACACGATAGACCAGATGCCGGGGAGAGGTCAAAAACCGCTCCTGATGGGCATGTCCTGTAAACAGGCAGGGTTGATGATCGGGCGTAAACCAGGAGGGCCATACCCGATAGCCGTGTTGCCGGGCGGCCGTGATAAAACGGCGCAGCATGACTTGCGGTCCGCCACGGGCACGGGGCCAAGGGATGACGGTAAAGGATTTTTTGGGTGAGTTGAAAGGGATCATGGCCTCATGCACTCCTGAAGGGACAGATGTATCCAGTCGATGGTGGGTCAGTTCTAAGGAGCCTGGTTGGCTGGTCGGAGGGAAAAACCCATGACGGCCAGGAACTGGACCCCTTCCAGCATGACCCATGCCCATGCCACGCCCCGGATGCCACCGATGACCGCACCTGTGGTGATAAACACAATGCGTGCCAAGACGATTCCCCACGCAATTCGGTGATACCAGAGATGGTTTTGCGGTTGGGCCAACAGCCAACTCATACCCAGACTGCTCGCCCAGACGAAGGGCATTTGCAAGAGTAAAATGTCGATCAATGGTATGGCATCGCCATAATGGGGCAAAAAGAGAGGCAACAGAAAACCGATGATCGGGATCAGGATGAGATAGCCCAATGCACCCAGGCTGAAGAGTGCCCACATCCCCCATTGCACCTGGGAGAGGGAGATGCCCAATTCCCGGTTGGCCAGACGACTGATGACAATACGCTCGACCATGCGGCCCATGCCGACGGGAATCTGGGCCGCCACCGCCAGGTTATAGGCGGCCATGGCGTCAAAGCTGACAAAGGCCGACAGGAGTGGGCGTTCCATGTTGTAACCAATGGTGGTGCCGATCGACCGTAACGAAAAGTGCTGGCTCAAGGATTTAAAGTTTTCTGGCAGCAGGGTGTTGCGGCGGTGTTTGAGCAGGGTCAGAAAGAGGATGAGGCTGACCAACAGGCCGCCGATGTAGAGGATCATGCTGCACACGAGCAAAGAACCGGTGGTGGATGCCCCGATCCAGACCGCCAGGGCCATGCTCCCCTGGGCGATCAGACGACGCCAGAACAGGGCCATAAAATTGCCGAGTCCGGCCAGAAACGAATCCATGCTGTCCAGGGCCAATTGTGCGGGGAGAAAGAGTGCGGCCAACAACAACTGACCGGCGGCCTGCTCCTGTCCAGACAGATGGTGTGCCACCGCCATGCACAACAGGGAGAGGGTGGAGAGGGTGCCATAGGTGAGACGGAGTCGAACGGCGGCCATCAGTACCCCATCCTGTTGTTGAGATGCGCCATACATGACGACATGGCCCATGCCGGGAAGGGTAAAAATGGAGGCAATACCGGCCAATGAGCCACAATATCCCCAGATGCCATAGCTCTCTCTGGGCAGATAGTTGGCCAAGGCCCATACCTGGAACGCCCCAGAGAGAATCTGTGTGACCATCTGCAATCCGACAAAGAAGGAACTTTTCCAGAGATATTGAGAGTGCCAGATACGGAGGAAAATGGATTTATGGTCCATCGGCATGACAGGCGGCCTTCTTCTGCCAATGCCACGCAGAGGCGACAACCTCCTCCAACTGTTGCCATTCCGGTTGCCAACCCAGGATCCGACCGGCCTTGTCCGAGTTGGCAAACAGTGCGGGCGGATCGCCACCCCGTCGCGGTTGGATGACCGGTTCCAGGGAACGTCCGGTTACCCGCTGAACCAGGTGGATCAACGCCCGGATGGAAATGCCCCGACCGGTGCCCAAATTGAGAATCTCACTGGGACCACCGGATAACAGGTAGTCCAGGGCCATGATGTGGGCTTTGGCCAAATCGGTCACATGGATATAATCCCGAATGCAACTGCCATCCGGGGTGTCATAATCGGTACCCAGAATGGCAAACGGGGCACCCCCGGAACAGGCGGACAACAGCGATGGCAGCACATGGGGTTCGGGTGTGTGGCATTCGCCGATCTCGCCATCCGCATCGGCACCTGCGGCGTTAAAATAACGCAACGCGCAATACCGGATCCGACCCAAACGGCCCAAATCCCGGAGGACCAGTTCTGTCATCATCTTGGTTGTTCCATAGACATTGACCGGCCGCATCGGGGTCTGTTCCGTGATGGGCAGGGTCTCTGGTACGCCATAAACGGCGCAGGAACTGGAAAAGATGATCCGTTCCACCCCGTTATCCAGCAGGGTATCCATCATGGTCAGGGTGCGTCGCACATTGTTGTCGTAATAGAGGTGGGGATGGTGCTCCGACTCCCCCACATAGGCAAAGGCGGCCAGATGAATGACCGCCACCGGACGATGGGTGGTCAATACCGCCCTCAAGCGGTTCTGGTCACCGATGTCGCCATACTCGAAAGGCCCCCAACGGACGGCCCAGCGGTTGCCTCGACTCAAATTGTCGTAGACAACGGGCAGAAATCCCCCCTTGGCCAGTGCCTTGCAGACATGAGATCCGATATAGCCGGCTCCTCCGGTGACCAGGACCGTCTGCCCCTTTTCATCCCCATTTGTGTGTGCAGGATCGTCTGTATGATGCATCTATTTTCTCCCCAATGCCTTTTGGTAGTGCGCCAGGTGTTGTTTGGTAATGACAGTTGTCTCAAAATGGCGGGCTGTGGCCAGTCCACCAGCGACGAGTCGCCGCCGTAATGGGGCATCTTCCCAGAGGCGTTGGGTGGCCTGGGCGACCGCTTCCGGGCAATCCAGGGGAACCAGCAGGCCATTGACTTCATGCTGGACCAGATCCCGGGTTCCGAACACATCGGTGGCAACCAGGGGGATGCCACAGGCCATGGCCTCCAGAGCGGCCATGGGCATCCCCTCGCTTTCGCTCAACAACCACGCGACACCGGCGGTGCGGAACAGATCAGGTATATCGGTACGCACCCCCAGCAGGAAGACCCTGGATGCCAACTCCTCCTGTTTGGCCTGTTGTTCCAGTCGGGATCGTTCTGGTCCATCGCCCACCACCCACAACGTGGCGGCTGGGGAATGGTTGGCCAGGAGGTGCATGGCCAGGAGGCCGATATGGACCCGTTTCAGGGGGTAGAGGGTGCCGACCATGATGACCCGTTGTGGATGGGGTGGGTCGTCCAGTGCGGGATGCCAGGTGGTCAAATCCAGCGGATTGGATTGAATGGCAATGGTTTGGGGATCCCGATGCAACCATTGGGCCTGGTGGTGGGCCACCGAGGGAGAGACCGCCAACAGACGGCATTCGGAACGGGAGATGGCTTGGGTATAAAGTCGCCGCCGCCAGCGGGATGGCCAATCGTTGGCCGCCAACCAGGCATCCTGGCCGTGGATGGTATACAGGGTTTGCGCCCCCGCCGCACGGGCGGCCGCGCCCCCCCACACCAAACTGTGCAGGAGATGAAAATGGGCCACATCCGGTTTGAGGGTGCGAAAAAAGTGGCCCAACCGGCGGCGGATTCGCCAATGAACATCCTGGCGGTAAAAAGGTATCGCCCTCTGCGGGATCAGAGCCAGGAGGTGGAGATGGACACCACTGTCGGCCAGTACAGCCTGATACTCAAAGCGGGGCGCGATCACCACCAGGTGAACCTCAACCCCCAGGGTGACCAGAGAGCGGCATAATGTGGCCACGACCGATTCCGCTCCGGCCCGACGCATATCGGGCAGCACCATGGCCAGGCGTAACCCCGCATCCGCCTGCGGTCGGTCGCACAGGGGGTCGTTCACCGTTTTTCCTGCCAGACGGGAGAGAACCCGAAAAAATCCAAAGCAGTGTGCAAAGCAAGGCTTCCAATGGCGGGTTAAGTATTATAAAATGGAATTATTTTCCATTGACCAGAGTACAGGCCGAATCCATGGCAACCCACCAACATATTACCCGTTATGCCGATTTCGTCAAGCATTACTCGTGGCCGATGCGGGTACGCTTACTGGTCCGCGATGGGGTGGTCTTTTTTCTTTCCTTGCAAGCCGGCAGGCGAGAGCGGCAACGGGCGGTTCGTTTTACCTGTTATCACCATGTATTCGATGATGAACGTCTGGCCTTCGACCGGCAACTGCGCATC
>CAIWLA010000398.1 GCA_903913345.1 uncultured Magnetococcales bacterium
CCTGATTGAGATCACCGAAAACGGCCCATGGATGTGCAAGGGCACGCCGGTAAAGGGTGGAAGCAAGGCCAATCCCCTGGTTCAAGTCACAGACAATAAACGCCCAATGAAGGACTGGTTCGAGGAATTGCCCTCGGAAGGAAGGCAGAATTTCTGGCGGGGCATCTTTGGCCTGATCGTGTTCCATAAACCTATCGAACTCAAAGGCCAGATGGCCCCCATGACGGATCGATGGTTCCGGATCACCGACCTGGACCGTGCTGTCGACACTCTATTCAATTTCGCCGCCAACGATTTGAACCTTTCCAATGCGACGCTGCTTAACATTCCCGAACGGCTGGGTGTATGCCCCTACACGCGCATGGGATCCTCCCCCCGAATCGAAGCCTTGGGTGGTTCGGCTGGATCCCGTGAGCCCCTTGATCCACTGCCGATGACGCTTTCGCAGCGCGAGGCCTTGGCAAGCCTGGAACGCTTCCTGTCGGATGACACTAAATCTGTTTTCCGCATCCTTGGGATGACCTCCACGGGGAAGTCAACCCTCTGCCCAGAAATCGAACAACGCGTCCAGAATCTTGGTCGCCAGGTCGTGTGGCTCGCGCCCAATAATCGAATCGCCTCTCTTCTTTCCCACCCAGCGGAATGGAAGAGCATCTATACCCACCTCTACAGTCCTTCCACCAAGAAGGAGACTGTCGATGAGGGCGCTGATGGGAAAGACGCGAAGAAGAGGAAGCGCAGTATTCGAGTGCATCCCTTGACTGCTTGCAACGATGGTCCCGAGTGTGTGTATGTGATCGATGAGGCGCAACTCCTCAGCAACGGTCATTTTGAGCGCGAAGGCGAGCGGTTTGGAACAGGGCGGCTTTGGGACGATTTCCTTTCATTCAATGACCTACCTGGGTCGCGTCGAAAAATCATCCTGATCGGAGATCCCTACCAACTCACCCGTGGCGGTTTTCCAGATATGCCCATTCATGGCGAACCACTGGCGTCGAAAGGACTCTCCGAGGATGCCTACGAGCTGGATCGCGTGATCATCCTGGAAGAGCGATCCGTCATGATCCGCAATGCCAAAGCCATGGTGGAGGCCATCCAGAATCAGCGGTTCAATCACCTGGACTTTGCGTTTGACGAGAAGACCTTCCATCGCCCATCTGGCGCTACGGCCTTAGAACTAGTCAAAGCACGTTTCCGCGAGGACATTCAGGCTCATCAAGTGGTGGTGTATGCCAACAAGGTCGCTACTGCCTTGAATGAAGCCATCCGGGAGGACCTTTGGAAACCGGCGGGGGTTCCATTGGTTCCTGGTGATCGGGTAGAGCTTTTCACCCCCATTCGGACAGGCAACGATCTCGATGGATTCACTTACTATGGGGCGGGAATCCTGGGAACCGCCACCACAGCTTCGTCTGCCTTCAAATCTGATCAAATGACCCTAAAGGGTCGGGAAGGTCAGGCTCCGACACAGTGGCGAGTTGGGGAGGTGAACCTCGATCTCCAAGGGGGTTCCGCACACCTTCAAAATATTCCCTACTTATTGGAGTTCCTCCTGGCAGAAAAGCCTGAATTGGAGGCAGACCTTGTCATTGCGCTGAACGCCAAGTTCCGTCCTGAGGAGGAGGACGGCAAACCACCCACTCAAAGGCCGCCTGCTAGGTTGAGATATGCCTACGCGATTACTTGTCACCATGCCCAAGGGGCAAAGAAGCCGAGGGTTCTCGTCAACACAGAGACAGGGCAGGGTCGCTGTTCAGAGGACTATTTTAGATGGCTCTATACCGCCATTACACGGGCTGAGCAGGAGGTTGTGCTCCTCAACTTCAAACCCCTGACGCCACTGGCCAATTCATATTGGTCCAGTTCCGTGCCCAGGATTGTTACGGACATCAGAGGTAGCTTGACACTTCAGGTTGATCCGACGGCAAAGCCGGGACCCGACGACCTAGCCAGGGAACAGCCCGAGAGGAGTGTCCCCGAGCCGACTCTGGCTCAATTGTGGTTCTGGCTTGAATTGACCAAGTGCTTGGAACCTCACGGATGGAAAGTCCCGAAGGTAACGAGCCATGCATATCAGGAGCAGTACGATCTCCTTGGTCCGAACCAAGAGACGTGCACGCTGGCACTGGCCTACAACAAAGAAAATACGATAACTGGGATTCGTCCCATTCGGGGTACGGATACCGCCACCCCATTGGCGATCATTGGCGAACGGAAAGGGTTGACCAATCTTCGAGAACCCAAATTATTGGCTGCCCTGCAAGAGATCCGCTGTCGGTTGGAACTGGGTGGTTGGGCGATCGAGGAGGTCAAGGAAACCAATCTCCTTCTCTCCATGCGGGTTGCCAACGCGACTAAAGGCAAGGTCCGTCTCGATGTCCATTTTGACGGAGATGGGATGGTGTCAAGCCTTCGCGCGGTGGAAGCCAACAACCAAGAGGCTGCCGGTCTGCTTCGGGGGTTGCTGATCGATCCGGAGGAGCCTATCGATGGCTGATTCGAAAGAGATCACGGCATTGAGAAAAGCCGGCAAACTTAAAGAGGCTCTCGAGCTAGGCAGGCAGTTAATAGCGACAGAGCCTGCGAATGTTTGGAATGCCCGGGCTATGGGGTGGGTCTATTTCGATCACCTGAAGACAGAGGTCGCCCTCATCACGGAAGCAGAGCGGTCTGCCAAGGCCATTCCCAGAAAGGCGATTGATGGCGTTCATCATTGGTTGAAGGAATACCACGACCTTCCCAAAGAGATCCCAGGGATGCTCCACAGCAACATCCTGCTTCAATTGGCGAAGAAGGTGGGTCGCCACCTCGATAGTTACCTTGCCTTTCAAGTTTGGGCTGGCACTGATTGTTATCGACCTGAGGATTTACAACCGAGCACCTGGGAAGATAAAACCATCTCTCCACTCGTGGTAAAGACAGCACGAGAAAGCGCCGCTTGGCTCAAAGCGCGCCCTCAGGAATTGGAGAAATATTGTGAGTTTGTCGAAGCGCAGTTGCAGAGGGCCGTGTCCCATGCA
>CAIWLA010000399.1 GCA_903913345.1 uncultured Magnetococcales bacterium
AGTATGCGCGCCTTTTTGCGCCTGGCGGGCGAACCAAAATCCGGCGCAATCTGCACAAGTTATTTTTGCCAGGCTCCTAACGACCGCCAGTCTGTCCATTTCCTGAAGGGCGTTTCATCAGACCAGATTTTTTTTTTCGGGTCAAGGTTCGGCAAAATGGCGGGCCTTTTTTGTGATGCTGCCTGCGCCCAGAAAGACCACGACATCACCCGGTTGCAGCAACGCCTCCAGTTGGCTGCGTCCCTCGGTGCGGAGATCGCCATCGGGAAAGGGGTGGGTGGGAATGTGGCATTCCTGGTGAATCCCCTCCAGCAACTGGGTGCGCATCTGGTCGGGGGTCAGATGGGGCAGTGGGCTTTCTCCGGCGGGATGGATCCGATCCACCAGGACCATGTCGGCCTCCCGGAAGCAGCGCAAAAAGTCGGGGAGCAGGGAGTGGACGCGGCTGTAGCGGTGGGGTTGAAAGATGGCCACCAGCCGTCTTTCCCGGCCAAAACCCTCTCTGGCCCCTTGCAGGGTGGCGGTGATTTCGGTGGGATGGTGGGCATAGTCGTCGATGATGACCCGTTCCGGGGTGTTGCACAGCAGGTCAAACCGTCGCTGCACCCCTTTGTATTGATCCAGGGCCTGATCGATGACCGACCAGGAAATTTCCAGTTCCAGGGCGACGGCGATGGCGGCCAGGGCATTGCTGACATTGTGTCGGCCGGGCAGGGCCAGGCCCACTTCGCCCAGTGGGGCATAGAGGCCGCTCACGGGATCCAGTCGTTTTACCTGGAAACGGGTGCGATTGCCTTCCCGTCGAATATCGACGGCCTGATAATCGGCCCCTTCCTGGAGGCCGTAGGTGATGACCCGTTTGTCGGAGAGTCGGGGGACCATGGCGGCCACTTCCGGGTGGTCCAGGCAGAGGACGGCCAGGCCGTAGAAGGGTATTTTTTCCACAAAGCGCATGAATGCCTGGCGCACGGCGTCAAAGTTTCCATAGTGGTCCAGATGTTCCGGGTCCATATTGGTGACGACGGCGATGATGGGGAACAGTTTGAGAAACGAGCCATCGCTTTCGTCGGCCTCGGTCACCATGAAGTCGCCGTGTCCCAGGCGGGCATTGCTGTCGAAGGCCTTGACGATGCCGCCGTTGACCACGGTGGGGTCCATCCCGGCCCGGCCCAGCAGGGTGGCCACCATGGAGGTGGTGGTGGTTTTGCCGTGGGTGCCCGCGATGGCGATGCCATATTTGATGCGCATCAGTTCCGCCAGCATTTCGGCGCGGCGGGCGATGGGAATGCGCAGCCGGCGGGCGGCCTTCAATTCGGGGTTGTCGTTCGTGACGGCGGAGGAGTGGACCACCACATCGGCCTCCAGGACGTTCTCCTCGACGTGGCCGATATGGATGGTCGCGCCCATGCGGCGCAGCCGTTGCACGGAGGCATTCTCCGTGAGGTCCGAGCCGGAGACCCGGTAGCCCAGGTTGAGCAGCACCTCGGCAATGCCGCTCATGCCGATACCGCCGATACCGACGAAGTGGAGTTTACGGATCTTTTCGTACATGAGAGGATCACCCTGTTTATGGCAAAATGCGACCGCCGGACAGGCGGTTCCCAGAGGGGCATGACACTGCACCTTCTGCGGGCAGGTTTCAAGGGAGGATCGACAATGGGGGCAAAGATCTGTCTCGATCGATGGGTGGGGGCATCCCTTTTCATTCCCCGCCACCCCGGAAACCACCACGACTCAGGAATGGATGGTATGGTGCCGACCACCCGTCTCTGGCAGTTCCAGCAAACAGACCCATTCGGCCAATGTACGTCAAGCCATTTGTCCGGTTTGTGAAAGGAGGATGATTGTGTATAACCTTGATGATTACCCTTTTGAAATCAGCAAATTGACCAATGAAGACGGGGGTGGATTTTTGATCAATTTCCCTGATTTCAACGTGTGTTTTTCAGACGGTGACTCGGTGGAAGAAGCCCTTTCTAATGGCCGGGACGCACTAAAAGGGATGATTGAAACGTTTGAAGAAATGGGAATCCCTGTCCCGGTTCCTGGCTCTGGCGGGTTCTCTGGCCAGTTCGTGGCCAGGGTGCCGAAGTCCCTGCATGCCAGACTGGTTGCCGAGGCAGAGCGGGAACACGTCAGCCTGAATTGACTGGTTGCAACATTGCTGGCAGAGGGCGTTGGGGGAAGGACAGCACCTGTTTGAAATATGGAATTCTGTCGTTACCACATAGGCCAGGGGCCTCATGCCGCAGGTGGTGGATTCGATCCATTCTCCAAAAACACCTCTTGAAATATAGAACGGAGTTCTATATCATGGGCGCACAAAACCAGACAAGCCCAGATGAGCGATCAAGTTGATGCGGATTTTAGCCGCTTCCAATACGGAATTGGGAAATCTTGTCAGTGACGGAAAGTATGTGGAGGTAACGTGCAATGACCAAAGCTAAAATCTATAAAAACGACATTAAAGCGGCCATTCATCAGACAGCCAGTGATCTTCACGAAGCTGGCCTGATCAA
>CAIWLA010000400.1 GCA_903913345.1 uncultured Magnetococcales bacterium
CTCCGGGCCGGGTGTGCAGACTAGGTTGCATCAATAATGCCAAGTCTGTTGTTTTTGGTTCATTCCGTGACAGGTTTTGTCTATATGGTTGATTTTGATTAAATATTTTACCATACTGGTTTCTGATGCGTCAATATTTCGTGGATATGATCTCCCCTGTATCCCCGGCATGGGTTCATGGTGGGGAGGAGAGGTTTGATTTTTGACGGTGGTCCAAGCCAAGAAAAAAAGGGCCATTCGTCGGATGGGGTTGACAAGGGGCTTCTTTCTTGTCATTCTGACCGCCTGGGAGAGATGGCCGAGCTGGCTGAAGGCGGCACCCTGCTAAGGTGTTGTATCCGTTAGGGTACCGAGGGTTCGAATCCCTCTCTCTCCGCCATTCCTGGCCAAGTGTGCCTTCTTTTCATGTGCCCGATCCATTAAACCATAACCTCCAAAAGAGATTTTCTTAAAGAAGTCAAGTACGTGTTGCGACTCTCTTTTCTCCCTATGCTGCCCCGTGTGTGGTCTGGTTCCCGCCCTTTGGTCTCTGGTGTGGGCTGTTGTCTGTTGTCTCTGTTGCTGGTTGCCTGCCAACCGGATCAGAAGCAGGAGTCGGCCTACCTTTCCCTGGCGGTGCATGAAAAGGACCGTTTGCCCCTGGCACCCCATGTCTTGACCGTCCGGGCGAGGCCAACGGCGGCCATGGTGGCCGAGCAGGCCGGGGTTCCTCTGCGTTTCATGGTGTTGGACAAACGGACGTTAAAAATTCATCGCCTGGTTGCCCCGGTCGGGCAGCGGTATGCGGCCCCATGGGGTGGGGCGTTGTATCCGATGGCCTTTGTGCAGGATCTCGTCATTCGGGAGGGACAGGCCATCCATGGGCCGGAAGGTTATTTCAATCCGGCGGTTTGGGTGTTGCTGGAAGATGGCAATGGTCAACCTTTGCACGAAGGGTGGTTGTTTGTCCGGGATTCTGCCCAAACCGCCTGGGACCATCCCCGATATGATTTGGCCTTCCTGGGGGTGGCAGAGAGTGCCGCAGCGAAGGGTGCGGACTCTGCGGAGGATATGCCCACGGCGTTGCCCACGGCTGCGGGGACCGCCGCGCGCAAGCATATTCCGGCCTCTCCGGTTGATCTGCCAGAGCCTCAGGATGAGGTGGCCGATCCAGCGGAGGGTGCCCAGGATTTGCGGGATTGATGGTGTGTCAAAAAACGGGTGGAAGACCCGCCCTGCCGCTGGATATTCTCTTGCCAAGACATTCAAGACGGTGAACATCGAGTACCTGGAAGATGGACAAGCTGCCCTGCTCTTGGCCCTGGTGGCGGCGGGGTCGGCAGGACAACGGGAAGAGGTGCCGGTCGGGGCCGTTTTGCGTGATGCGGCGGGACGTTTTTTGGGGGAGTGCGGCAATAATCGGATCGCGGCCATGGACCCGACCGGACATGCCGAAATGCGTCTTCTGCGCCTGTCAGCCGCCCGTGTGGGCCATGATCGATTGACGAATACCGCGTTGGCGGTCACCCTGGAGCCGTGCCCGATGTGTTTGGCCGCCTTGTCCATGGCGCGGGTGGGCCATCTCCTCTATGAGGCAGAGAGCCTTTTGGCCCCCCTGCCCCTGCCCGCCGGTTTGTCCGGGTCCGTCCCCTTGTCGTCTCATCAACCTGCATCGAATGGCGGGTCCGACAAAAATATAGAAGATGAGAATCAAACGGTTAACGCATTTTCCAGCCTCCAATCCTCGAAACCGGATGCGGATGCGGGGGAGTTGTTGCGAATTTTCTTTGATAAAAGACGCCAGACCTGATCTAATGAGCCGTTTCGATAAACAGGGGTCGGTCAATGGCCGCCCCTCGTGCATGGATTGAGGGGAGAGATGACCGAGCGGTTTAAGGTGCACGCCTGGAAAGCGTGTGTACTCCAAAAGGGTACCGAGGGTTCGAATCCCTCTCTCTCCGCCACCTTTGCGGTTATCGACCGGGGCGCGTTTCAACCACGTGGATCAGGTCGGGTGGTTGGCCGCAACAGATTGAGATCGAGGTTGAGTTCGCGACACGATGATCACGGTGTTTGGTCTTCAGTGGGCGGCGTTGATGGTCAGGTTGTACGCAATGAAAACCCGTAAACCCCGTCAGGACCGGAAGGTAGCAGCGGTAGCGGTGCTTTTCGTGTGCCGTACGTGGCCTGGCCGGAGCCGCCCTTAATCCTATGTCTTCCTACGTCGTTTTGGCACGTCGTTGGCGGCCGCGCACCTTCGCGGCTTTGGTGGGGCAGGGGCATGTGACCCGTGCCCTGACCCATGCCTTGACGATGGGGCGTGTGCCCCATGCCTTTCTCTTCTCTGGTATTCGGGGTGTCGGAAAAACCACTTTGGCGCGTCTGTTGGCCATGTGTCTCGATTGCGAACAGGGGGTGTCGGCGGAACCGTGTGGTCAATGCACCTCCTGTCGGGAAATTATTGCAGGCAACCACCCCGATGTGCTGGAGATTGATGCCGCCTCCCGTACCAAGGTGGAGCAGATGCGCGAGGTTCTGGACATGGTGGGCTATTCGCCCTCTGTCTCCCGGTACAAGGTCTACATCCTTGACGAAGTGCATATGCTCTCCAGCCAGTCCTTCAATGCCTTGTTGAAGACGTTGGAAGAGCCTCCGGTTCATGTCAAATTTATCTTCGCGACGACGGAACCCCGTAAAATTCCGGCCACCATACTCAGTCGGTGCCAACGTTATGACCTGAAGCGTGTCCCACGGGATCTCTTGACGGCCCATTTGTACGCGGTTTTGGAAAAGGAGGCGATTCCCTTTGATCTGGCGGGGGTGGAAGCCGTGGTGCGCTCGGCGGAAGGGTCGGTGCGTGATGCCCTTTCTCTCCTGGATCAGGTCATTGCCCACGGCGCGGGTGCGGTCCGGTTTGAAGCCGTATCCGATTTACTGGGGTTGACGGACCCGGAGAGTATCCTGAAATTGTTGGATGCCCTGTTGCGGGGGCGGGGTCCAGACGCGTTGCAGGGGGCCACCGATTTTTACAACAATGGCGTGGAACCGGAGAGCCTGGTCAAAGAGTTGCTGGATGCCACCCATCGGGCAACGCAGCAAAAATTGATGGGGGCCACGACATCGACCGATGGCACCCTGTCGGCTGTTCTGTCGACCCTGGTGGCAGAGATTTCGCTGGAACACCTCCAGATGGTCTATCAGGTGTTGTTGCGTGGCAGCCAGGATTTGCGCATCGCGGAAGATGCCTTGCAGGCGTTGGAAATGTTGTTGTTGCGCGTGGCGTATCTCAAGCCCGTGCCTGGCCTGGAAAAATTATTGGCCACCCTGAATGACAGGGGGACGCCTTCTTCGGGGGGGGCAACCGTAAAAGAGGCCCCGATGGCTGCCAAAGAGGTTCCGGTCGTCAGGGAGCGGTCCGTTGCCAAAGAGATTTCGCCCGTCAGGGAGCGGTCGATTGACAAAGAGGCTCCGGTCGCCAAGGAGATTCCGATCGCCAGGAAAGGTCCGGTTGCCGATTTGCAACCATTGACCTCCTGGGAGCAGTTGGTATCCTTTGCCGCCATCGAGGACAAAGAGTTGGCGGTCAAACTGGAGCGGTTGGTGGCCTGTCCCGTGTTTGAAGTGGATGCCCGTGGTCTGCCCTCTCGTCTGGTCCTGCGCCTAGCGAGTGATGTGTATGGCACACCCGACTATTTCAAACAATTATTGACCGCTTTTCTGACCGGGCATGGCCTGCCGGGGGTGCAGATCACAGTGGATCCGGTCTCGGATGCGCCCAGAGAAGACACCCTGGAAGAGACCTCTGCGCGGTTGCGCCATGCTCATCGGGTACGATTGACGGAAAAAATGGGTCATCATCCGGTGGTGCGGCAGGTTGTTTCCCGTTTTCAAGCGGAACTCGTTCGAGTGGAACCGCTTGTCAGTACGAACGCTGGCTAACTTGGATTTGGGGAGTTGTTCGTTGAAAAATTTAGGTAACATCATGAAGCAGGCTCAGGAGATGCAGAGCCGCATGGCCAAAATGCAGGAAGAGTTGGCGGCCACCCTGGTCAGCGGTCAGTCCGGTGGCGGCATGGTGGAAGTCACTCTCAATGGCAAGCAGATTGTGCAAAAACTCAAGATTGACCCTTCGGTTGTCGATCCGGGTGATGTGGAATTGTTGGAAGATTTGATTACGGCGGCCTTCAATGATGCCCAGAAAAAGCTGTTGGACCTGACCCAGAACGGTTTGAGCAAAGTGACGGGTGGTTTGAACATTCCTGGTCTCAACCTCCCTTTCTGATGGTTCGTATGGATGCCATGACCGGCATGGGCGACCCCTCATCGATATCGGTTGGGTTGCCTTCCGTGGATCGGGCCATGGTGTTGTTTTCCCGGTTTCCCGGTGTGGGTCGGAAAAGTGCGCAGCGCATGGTTCACCACCTGTTGCGTCAAGGTCGGGGCGAGGTGGAACAACTGCTGCGTGCCCTGCAAGCGTTGTCCGACAATGTGGGCCATTGCACGGTGTGCCACAATCTGGCAGAAGGGGCGCAGTGCTGGATCTGCACGGACGGGCGGCGGGAGAGGGCACTTTTGTGTGTCGTCGAGGAGTCCATGGACCTCTTGGCTGTTGAAAGGGCAGGGTTGTTCAATGGATATTATCATGTGCTGGGCGGGCGGTTGAACCCGCTGGGCGGCATGGGACCGGAACAGCTCAACCTGGCCACCCTGGAGTCCCGGTTGCGTACCGGGCAGACGACAGAACTGATTATTGCCACCAATCCAACGGTAGAGGGCGAGGCCACAGCCCACTATGTGGCGCAAATGGCCTCCCCGCTGGTGGCGAGGGTGACGCGACTGGCGTATGGGATGCCGATGGGAGGAGAGTTGGAGTATCTGGATGAATCGACACTGTATCAGGCTTTGGCAGGGCGGCGGAATTTTTGACGAGAAAAAATGGTGCAATGCAATAATTGGCCATTGTGCAGTGCAGCATGATTGTGTATTGTTGATTTCGTCGACCTCGGTTTGATTTCGATCTTATTCCCACCATATGGGAGGGTACATGGATATGGCCACCTTGAACGCTTCAGAACAACAGATATTTCCTTATCCGGGCATTCCGGGGACCGGTGACGGTTCCGATGCGGTTGCCTATGTGGAAACCCGGGCAACGGATGGGGCGGCCGCCTATCCCATTACCTCTTCCACCATCATGGGGCAATTGTATCAGGTGGCGGTTGCCAACGGATTTCGGAATGTGTGGGATGCGCCGTTGGCTTGGCTGGAGCTGGAATCCGAGCATTCGTCGGCCTCGGCGTGCGAGGGGTTTGCCCTGGCGGGTGGACGGGTGACCAACTTCACATCGGGTCAGGGGCTTATCCTGATGAAAGAGGTGCTTTATACCATCTCCGGCAAGCGTCTCCCACAGGTTTTGAACGTGGGTGCCCGTGCCCTGACCTCTCAGGCGTTGAATGTACATGCCGGGCACGATGATGTGATGGGGGTGGCGGATTGTGGTTGGGGTATCCTGTTTGCCCACAGTGTGCAGGCGGTGGCCGATTTGTGTCTCATCGCCCGCCGGGCCTCGGAAGATGCCCGGACCCCCATGATGAGCGTCCAGGATGGATTCCTGGGCACGCATACCATTGAAAACTTGAACTTTCCAGAAGATGATCTGATCCGGCAATTCCTGGGTGATCCAGCGCAAAAAATGCGTCCGATCTTTGACCCGGCCTTTCCCCTGCAAATCGGCGTGGTGCAAAATCAGGAAGCCTATATGCTCGGCAAGATTGCCCAGCGGTTTTTTTACGACAAGCTGCCGAAGATTATCCAGGATACCATGGATGAATTTCATGCCCTGACGGGTCGGCAGTACCAGATGGTTGAATCGATGGGGATGGAGGGGGCGGAGTATGCCATCATTGCCATGGGGACGCTATCGGAGACGGCGGCCTCGGCCATCGATATGGTATGGGAGCGGTTGGGCGTCCGGTTGGGGGTGGTGAATGTCACCTGTTATCGACCGTTTCCCGCTGCCCGGTTGGCCCGCATGATCCAGCACTGCAAGGCGGTGGCGGTGATCGAGCGGTGTGACATTCCCACCATGGTGGACAATCCTTTGACCACAGATGTGGAGGCCTCCCTGGCCAAGGCGATGATGGGCACCCCTGGGTTTGAGCCGATGGAGCGGATCCCCTTTGTCTTTTCCGGCACGGCGGGCCTGGGTTCACGGGACACCACGCCCGGTCATATTGTGGCGGTGGTGAAAAACATGTTGAAGGGTCCAAAGGATGGAAAGGTCTATTTTTCTTTGGGAATTGATCA
This sequence comes from uncultured Magnetococcales bacterium, assembly GCA_903913345.1. Classification (GTDB taxonomy): domain Bacteria; phylum Pseudomonadota; class Magnetococcia; order Magnetococcales; family Magnetaquicoccaceae; genus Magnetaquicoccus. The sequence continues at coordinate 6,286 of CAIWLA010000400.1, forward strand.
TACCACCGCCCTGCCCGCCGAGACGGAGCCGGATGTGCGCCCGGAGGGATCCTTTTCGGTGCGTGCCCATTCCGTGGGTGGATATGGTTCGGTGACGACCAACAAGATTATTGCCACGATGCTGGGGGATATTTTTGGTTTCCGGGTGCAGGCCGCTCCCAAGTATGGTTCAGAGAAAAAGGGTCTGCCCACCAATACCTACCTGACGGTGACGCCCAGCGGAAAAATTTTGACCCACTGTGAATTGCAGCAGGTGGATTTTGTACCGTTGATGGATCCCACCACCTGGTACATGGGCAATCCGTTGGTGGGGTTGCAACCGGGCGGTATTGTCTTCCAGCATACGGATGAGCCGACGCCACAGGATTTGTGGGACTCACTGCCGCCCTATGCCCAGTATTTTATCAAGGAAAATGGCATTCGTTTTCATGGCGTGGATACCATAGCGATCGCCAGGGAATGTTGTCTGCATGATTCCTCCTTGATTCAACGCTTTCAGGGGGTGGTATTGCTGGGGGTGTTTTTGCGGGTAACGCCGTTCCGGGAGCAGTCTGGCCTGTCCGAGGAAGAACTGTTTGAACTGGTGCGCAAGCCCCTGGTCAAATATTTCGGCAAGCGGGGTGGCAAGGTGGTTGAGAACAACCTGGAGGCGGTCAGACATGGGTATCAGCGGGTGATGGAAGTAACCCCGGATATCATGGCGGCCACAAAACCGGACCTTTTGGCCCAGGGCAAGGCGGATTGGGATGCCAAAGGCAAGGATGTAAACGCCTTCTTCATTTGATCAAAGATGCAAGCGGAGAGACACCATGACCCAACGCGCGATCATTTATTCCGAACCAACGCCCCAGTGGTATGATGCCAAGCGGGCGAGGGAGATTATGGAAGCCTACAATTCGGGGGCCAGTTCCAATCAGCCCGCCGATGAGTTTGTGGCCTGTTCCATTGTGCCGGCGGGGAGTGGTTCCTTTCGTGATTTTTCCTATATTGCCCCGGATCTGCCCGAATATCAGGCAGAAAATTGTGTCGCCTGCATGGAATGTGTCCAGAACTGCCCGGATTCGGCCATCTGGGGCAAGGTGATCACTCTGGAGGGATTGGACGCCACCCTGGAGAATTTTACGGAAGCGGAGCGGGAGGTGTTGCGCAGTCAGGTGGGGGAGACGACCAAATTCTGGAAGACCTACCAGAAAAAGCATGAAACCGGTCGGGATTCTCCCAGGGGTGCCCTGTTTGGTATTTTTGTCGATCCCACCAAGTGCAAAGGGTGCGGAGAGTGCGTGACGGCGTGTGGCGATCACAAAGCACTGGAGATGATCAAAAAGACCCGTGATAATCTGCCCACTTTCTTTTCCATTTGGGAATTTTACAAACAAAGCCCGGAGACCCCCGCTGAGTATATCAACCCCAAGTTGAAAGGGGATTTGATGCTCAAATATTCCTCCAACCAGTATGTGGGTGGGGCTGGTTCCTGCATGGGCTGCGGCGAGACCTCCGCCTTGCGGCAGTTGCTGGCGATTGTGCACGGACAGGTTGGCAGTAAATATGGCGTTGTGGCCAATACCGGCTGCAATACGGTGTATGGCTCCACCTATCCGTACAATCCGTACCGGGCACCCTGGGTCAACTCGTTGTTTGAAAATGCGGCGACCGTTGCCATGGGTATTCGGGCGCGTTGGGATCAGATTGGCAAGGCCGACCACCATTTGCTGGTATTGGGTGGGGATGGTTCGATGTTGGACATCGGTTTCCAGGCCCTCTCCCGCATGTTGACCTCTGGCATGAACATCAAGGCGGTGGTGCTGGATACGCAGGTCTACTCCAATACCGGTGGCCAGGCCTCCACGGGCACCTTTATTGGTCAGGATGCCAAGATGTCTGTCCATGGCTCCTCGATCCACGGAAAGCAGGAACGCCGCAAGGAGATTGGCAATATTGCCATGATGCACCCCCGCACCTTTGTGGCACAGACGGTTGGACCGATGATTACCCATTTTTACAAAGCGGTGGAACAGGCCTTGCGGTTTAATGGTCCAGCCCTTATCAACATATACACCACCTGCCAGCCGGAACATCAGGTGGCGGATGATCGCTCCTGCGCCCGGGCCGTGGCGGCCGTTGAATCCAGGGCCTTTCCCGTCTTTATTTACAACCCGGACGGTGGGCCTACCCTGGCCTCCCGGCTCTCTTTGCAGGGCAATCCCTCCGTCGAACGGGACTGGCACCGTCGCCGGAACAAGGATGGCACGGAAGAGACGGTCGATTTCGTCTCCTTTACCCGTGGCGAGGGACGGTTTGCCAAGCAGTTTGATGCAGAGGGTAAACCGAGCGAGATGCTGATCTGTCCCCAGCGCGCCCGGTTGGAAAACTGGCGACTGTTGCAGGAACTCGCCGGTATTGCCAATGTGGATCAGTCGGAGGAGATGGCCCGGAGAGGGGTTGGCGTCAGAAGGCCGTTTTGATCGCCCGTTGAACGGTGAC